>JAGHVI010000007.1 GCA_018064385.1 Candidatus Minthenecus merdequi | reverse complement strand
GATTGGACTTGGGGCGCAGTTCGGGGGTAAGTATATGGCTCATGATGTGAGAATTGTCCGTCTGCCACGACATGGAGCTTCGTGTCCTATAGGTATAGGTGTTTCGTGTTCGGCTGACCGTAATATTAAGGCGAAGATTAATAAGGATGGAATTTGGATTGAGAAGTTGGACGATAAACCATACGAGCTGATTCCAGCAGAGTTGCGCAATGATGGCGAGGGTGATGCGGTGAGGGTTGACCTGAATCAGAAGATGGAGGATGTTTGCAAGGTTCTGACGAAGTATCCTATCGGCACAAGGCTGTCGCTGAATGGTACGATCGTTGTGGGGCGTGACATTGCACATGCGAGGCTGAAAGCACGTTTGGACGCAGGGGAGGGTTTGCCGGATTATATGAAGAGTCATCCGATATATTATGCAGGACCGGCGAAGACACCAGCGGGTATGGCTTGCGGTTCGATGGGTCCAACGACAGCCGGGAGAATGGATCCGTACGTGGATGAGTTCCAGGAGAACGGTGGTTCGCGCATTATGATAGCAAAGGGTAACCGTTCGCAGGCGGTTACAGATGCATGCAAGAAGCACGGAGGTTTTTATCTCGGTTCGATTGGCGGGCCTGCTGCAATTCTTGCGCAGAACAATATCAAGAGCATTGAGTGTGTGGAGTATCCAGAACTTGGAATGGAGGCTGTCTGGAAGATTGATGTTGTTGATTTTCCTGCTTTTATTCTTGTTGACGATAAGGGCAATGACTTTTTCAAGCAATTGCCTGTTCGCAAGTGATTGAGGGGTTAGGGTTTAGGGTTAAAGGTTTAGGGTTATATTTATGAAACTGTGCATTGCTGAAAAGCCGTCTGTGGCACGTGAAATTGCAAATGTTTTGGGGTGTGCGGTGCAACACAAAGGATATCTTGAAGGGCGGGACTATTATGTGACCTGGACCTTCGGACATCTCTGTACCCTCAAGGAGCCGCATGATTATGACAGTGCTCTGAAATTCTGGCGAACGGATACTCTTCCGATTCTCCCTAAACCTTTTGGTATCAAGCTTATTGCGAATAAAGGTGTGGAGACTCAGTTCCGTGTCATCGAGGGTCTGGTGTCGAAGGTTGATGAGGTTATCAATTGCGGTGATGCAGGGCAGGAAGGGGAACTCATCCAACGATGGGTGTTGCAAATGGCAGGTTGCCGTGTGAAGGTGTCCCGTCTTTGGATCTCTTCGCTTACGGAAGAGGCTATACGGGATGGATTCAAGACGCTTCGTCCTGCCGAGGATTATGATTTGCTGTATCAGGCGGGGCTGTCGCGTGCCATCGGTGACTGGCTTTTGGGTATGAATGCGACACGTAGCTATACAATAAGATTCAGTCGCGGAAGGGGGCAAGTGCTTTCGATTGGCAGAGTGCAGACGCCCACACTGAATATGATTGTAGAACGTTGCCGTGAGATTGAGAATTTCAAACCCGAGCCGTACTGGGAGTTGAAGACGGTGTACCGTGATACGACGTTTACGTGTACGAAAGGCAGATTGAAGAGTGCGGACGAAGCTGAAGCCCTTGCCGAACAGATATGTGACAGACCGCTGACCATCACCAGCGTCACAATGAAGCAAGGCAAGGAAGAGGCACCAAAGCTGTTTGACCTTACGACGTTGCAGGTGGAGTGTAACAAGAGGTTTTCGTTTTCGGCAGACGAGACTCTCAGAATTGTGCAATCGCTTTATGAGAAGAAGGTTGTGACGTATCCCCGCGTTGATACGAGATATTTGCCAGACGATGTTTACCCAAAGATTGTTCCTACGATGAAGAGTCTTTCGCGTTCGTATATTGTTGAGGAGGAGCTGAAGCGGGAACTGGACGCACTGGCGGCAAAGCGTCTGCCGAAGAGCAAGAGGGTTTTCGACAACAGTAAGGTGACGGATCATCATGCAATTATTCCGACGGGTGCGGTCAATGCTTCGCTGAACAGAGAGGAACACCGTGTTTTTGATTTGATAGTCCGTCAATTTGCTGCCAATTTTATGGATGACTGTATTGTTGCCACCACAACTGTCCTTGCTGAGGTTCGGGGTGAGTGGTTAGAGGTTGGAGGTTCGGGGGTGAATTTCAAGGTTACAGGGAAGGTTACGGTAAAACCAGGCTGGAGAGTTGTTTTCAAGTCGATGAATCAACGGGGCAATGAGAGAGAGGAGCAGAAGGAGATTGAAGCAGAAACGCCTTTATCATCGCTTGGAGAGGCTCAGGGTAAACCCTCAGTGCAGGACAAGCTGCAGCAAGAAGAAACAGAGCAAGTTCTTCCGCAGTTTGAGAATGGAGAGTCGGGACCACACAATCCCAAAACCGTTCAGAAACAGAGTAATCCGCCCAAGTATTATACTGAAGCCACACTGCTCCGAGCTATGGAGACTGCGGGCAAGAGTGCAGAGAGTGAAGAAATCCGTGAGGCTATGAAGGAGAATGGAATCGGGAGACCTTCGACACGTGCCGCAATTATCGAGACACTTCTGAAACGCGGTTATGTGGTCAAACAACGCAAATCGCTTCTTGCTACACCGATTGGTTGTCAGTTGATTGATACGATTCGTGACCCTCAAATCAAGTCGCCAGAACTGACAGGAGAGTGGGAACATAAGCTACGACTTATTGAGCGCGGTGAGTATTCTGCGGCTCAGTTCGTTGCTGAACTTAAGCAGATGGCTGTTTCGGTTGTACGGAATTCAGGGATTTGAATCATAACGATAACGATAACGATAACGAAAACGAAGACGATGACGATAACGCTTCGCTACGATAGTTTTCGTTTTCGTTTTCGTAGCGAAGCGTATCGTTATCGTTAGGGTTATGGATTAGAGGTTAGAGGGGTGAATTCAAATTTTTTGACGTCAAACAATCCCATATCCGTAATTTTCAATTCGGGTATTACGGGCAATGCCATAAAGGCCAATGTCATAAACGGAGCTTTGAATTTGCACCCAATATCTTTTGCCTTTTGTTTCAACTGGATGTGTTTTTTTGCTACCACTTCGCCACTGTCGGTTGACATCAATCCTGCCACGGGCAACGGTAATGTCAAGGTTTCGCTGCCATCAGCAACGCACAGTCCACCGTGCAATTTTTCCAATGCCATTATTGCACGGATGATTTCCTGGTCGCTGCACCCTACGGCTATGATGTTGTGGCTGTCGTGCGCTATGGTTGAGGCGATTGCACCCCGAGTCAGACCGAAACCACGAATGAACCCTACCGATGCTTTTGCTTTTTTGTATCTGTTGACCACAACCACTTTCAGTATGTCATTGACGATGTCAGTCTGAATCATACCATCGTTGCCTTTTCGGGGTTCGACCAATGATATTCCCGTATAAAGCATTCCTTCGGTTGCCTCGATTACTTTGATTTTTCCTTTGCTCCATTTTACCTGCAATTCTTCGGTAGTGACATTCCGTTCGTTGAATCGGTTTATCGTCTGTTCTTCTTCGTCACAGGTAAAGACGTCTCCGTTGCCGCCAAATACGCATTTGCCGTTGATGTATGTTTGAAGGATAGTGAGGTTTTTCAAGTCCCGTGTCAGGATGAAGTCAGCGGGATCGCCCTGGCGCAAGCAGCCGACTTTCAAACCGTAGTGTCGGATAGGGGTTATGCAAGCGGCTTGGATTACGTTCCAGAAGTCAGCTCCTCCCGCTATGGCTTGTGTCGCAATGCGGTTTATATACCCTTCGGTGAGTTCGTCGGGATATATGTCGTCGGTGCAGAGCATCAGCATTCCGCAGTTCTGTTGCTGTTTGAGCAAGGGCAATAGTGAGTTGAGATGGCGTGCAGCACTGCCTTCGCGTATCTGTATTTTCTGACCCAGACGGATTCGTTCGTCAGCCGTTTGGAGTTCGTATATTTCGTGGTCAGTGCTTATTCCTGCGGAGATGTATTTCCGTGCCTGACTGCCAGTCAATCCAGGGGCGTGTCCGTCAACGAGCAAGCCACGTGTGAGAGCTGAAGCTATTTTGCTTTTGACAGTGGGTTCGTCCATCAGTACCCCAGGGTAGTTCATTACCTCAGCCAGGCCATAGAATCGGTGTGTTGCCAACATTCGGTCGGTGTCGGCTGCCGTGAGTGTTGCCCCTGAGGTTTCGAATGTTGTTGCCGGGACGGATGATGGCACACCGAATGCAATTTTGAGCGGGGTGCTTTCGGCTGATTTCATCATATACTGTATTCCCTCAGAGCCAAGGACGTTGGCTATTTCGTGGGGGTCGCAAACAGCGGCAACAGTTCCGTGACGGACTGCCAGTTTTGCATAGTTGCGAGGAGTGAGGAGGGTGGATTCGATGTGTATGTGTGAGTCGATGAAGCCAGGCAGCAAGTAAGGTGCTCCGTCATCAGCCTTACATTCGCTGATTTGAATGATTTTTCCATCCTCGAAGCAGACGGCAGCGTCCCGGAATTTTCTGTTTTCTACGTCAGCTACGTGACCAATGATTTTTTCCATTTTTTATTTTTCTTTTTATGGGCAGTTCAGAGCGGTTGAGATTATAGAATTCACCAAAACGTGGGGGAGGGGAGTTGGTAATGCAAAGGTAAGGAGTTTTTTTGATATAAGCAAGACTTTTTTGAAAAAAATGTTGTGTGGTAAGCGGAAAAATATCAAAATTTTTTTGTACCTTTGCACTGCCAACTCCCCTTAACTCTAACCCTAACGAAAACGATACGCTTCGCTACGATAACCCTTCGACAAGCTCAGTTGTCATCGTCATCGTTATCGTTGCCTTTCCCTAACCCCTAACCTTTAAGGGTGGTTTTATTAAATTATGTCTCTATGATTCGCTACACAACAATCAACGACATTCCCGCCTGTCTGGAACTCTACAACCAGGCTCGTTGCATTATGCGCTCGTCAGGTAATATGAATCAATGGATAAACGGATACCCATCTGTCGAAATTCTATGCGATGACATTGCACACCAAAACAGTTATGTGATAACTGAAAACGACATTCCTATTGCCACTTTTGCCTGTATCGTAGGCTCTGACCCTACATACTCATACATCGAAAACGGCTCTTGGCTTGCCCCTGAACTTCCATATGCCACAATCCACCGCCTTGCTTCAACTCCCGATTCTCGCGGAATATCATTTGCAGCCTTCGATTTTGCTCGAACTCTCGCACCATCACTGCGTGCTGATACTCATGCCGATAATCTCATCATGCAGCACATTCTTCAAAAATATGGGTTCTTACGCCGTGGCATTATATATCTTGCAAATGGAGACCCTCGCATTGCTTACCAAAAACTTTGAACCTTAACTCTAACCTCTAACCTCTAACCCTAACGATAACGATACGCTTCGCTACGATAACCCTGCCCTGAGTATGTCGAAGGGTCATCGTCATCGTCATCGTTATCGTTGCCTTTCCCTAACCTTATCTTATCGGTCGGTGAATATAATTGTGAATTGACATTCTCGACCCTTCGTCGTCCTGGTCAGGATGCCATATTTCGTACGACATAAACCTTTTTTTCTTTTTGTTGTAAACGTTGTGTTTATGAACAGGTATCGAATATGATAATCCGAAACTTGTGTATTCGACCTTAAAACCGTTTGTATGAACGTTTACTTGCGCATACAGGTTGTCGTACAGGCGGACTCCTGCTCCAATGCGAAAATAATTCCAAGCGTGCCCGCTCCGTATGTTGTATCTGTAGAAGTACTCGAAGGGTTTTTCGGAGTCATAAACATATATTCCCCAATCAATTATGAAGTGAAAGCGATTCATTGTGAACCTGTTTGCCCATGACAGTCCACCCCGCAGGCGTTGGGTGATTTCGGTTGTGTCGCCGGACATTTGCTGTCTGTATTCGCAATCTATACCCAGACCTGTTGCCCAGCAGTTTGTGGCTTTGCCCAGTATGTCAAAATGAATCCCTGCCTGGACCGACTGCCAATCGTCCAATCCACCAGCCTCAATGCCAATGTTCATCATATAGGTGTAGGGGAGTGCCTTGGTGTATGGACGTTCGCTTTCGTTGGTGACAAGACTGCGGTAAGGGAAGAATCGATGTATGTATCCAAATGAAGCGTAAGGCATAAGCATTGTAGAGTTTTCGGTTGCAAAGCCGCCGTTGTTCGTTGCCTCGGCTCCCAAGTCGAATATAATCCAGTCGCGCCCTGTGATGTTTATATGAAATTCCATCGTGCAGTTGCCAATGAGCCCAATCGGCGATGTGTTTGTTTCGTTCGTTTGGGACACCCATGAGATTCCTGCCCCAAGTTTGAGACTGTATATGAAGAGGTCGGACCGTGACAGTTGCCATCGTACATACGGGTAGAGACTCAGAAGCTGCCCCATTTTTCGGTTGTTGCCGAGGTTGGCAAACTGAATCGCTGCTCCTATCACAGGTTTTCGCCAATGAATCCGCCAGTCAGTCCGGTTGTCGGTGAAGATTTCGTACGCCACTTCGACACCCACAGACGGGGTGTGGTCGGTTTTGCCGTATTCCGTTACAGGCAGTATATATCCGCCCATTATTCGGGCGCGTACAGCCTGAGCCATAGGTGGGTGTATGTTCCGATGTATGCGTGATGCGCGCTGAGCTACAGCAGAAGACATCGTTAATGACAATACTATTACAACCAACGTTTCCTTCATTTCGACATTATGGCAATTCTAAAAAATCTGCTTGCAAAGATACAGATTTTTTCTGATAAGTCAATAAATCATATATAATATTTTTCCACCAAAAGACTAATGGAAATAATTTTCAAAAAACATTTGGTGAATTCAAAAATAATCTGTACCTTTGCACTGCTTTTCCCTAATAGTGCGTTTAGCATAAAAAGGGAAGTGTAATGGGAAACGCAACTCCCCATAAATCACTGAGTTGCTTTTTGAGTAACACACAAAAAATTCTATTATGAAATCTTTTCAACTTACAGGTACTGTACGTACTGACCTCGGAAAAAAGGCCGCAAAAGCCTTCCGCCTAAATGGTGACATCCCTTGCGAACTCTATGGAAAGGGGCGTAACATCCACTTTATTTGCAAGGAGTCTGACCTTCGTAAACTTATCTACACCCCTGAAATCTTCTACATCGAACTTACCATTGGTTCTGAGAAGTGTCTTGCTATTGTTCAAGAACTTCAGTTTCACCCAATCTCTGATCGCGTTATCCATGTAGATTTCCTTGAGGTTTCAGAGGATAAACCTATCGTTATGCAGGTTCCTGTTCGCCTCGAAGGTCTCGCTGCTGGTGTTAAGGCTGGTGGTAAACTTTCCCTCGATTCTCGTAAATTGAAGGTTCAGGGTCTTATCAGTGCTATTCCTGAAAAACTTGTTATTAACGTTGAGGCTTTGGAAGTAGGTAAGGCTATTCAGGTCAAAAACCTTGATTTCGCTGGACTTAAGTTCCTCAACCCTGCAAATATGCTTGTGTGCAGCGTCAAGGTTACTCGTGGCTCACGTGCTGCTGCCGCTGAGGAGTAATCATTATGAAGTATCTTATTGTTGGGCTGGGTAACATCGGGAGTGAGTATGCCCATACCCGCCATAACATAGGTTTTGACACATTGGACGCTTTTGCTAAGGCGTCCAATGTCGTTTTTTCAACTCGTAGGTATGGCGATGTGGCTGAAACTAAACTGAAAGGTCATCAGTTGTTTCTCCTAAAACCTTCAACGTATATGAACCTCAGCGGTAACGCTGTCAGATATTGGCTTCAACAAGAGAATATACCCATCGAAAATCTCCTCGTAATCGTTGACGACCTTGCCCTTCCTTTTGGAACATTGCGCCTAAAACCTAAGGGTAGCGATGGCGGTCATAATGGTCTGAAGAATATACAGGAACTGATAGGAACGCAAGTTTATGCAAGGTTGAGATTTGGCATAGGTAATGAGTTCGTTCATGGCTCTCAAGTGGATTTCGTTTTGGGCAAATTCAGTGACGATGACGAAAAAGTCAAGCAGGAACGAATAACTGTGGCTTTGGATATAATCAAAACTTTCTGTTTAGCAGGTGTCCAAACAGCAATGAATCAATACAATAATAAGTAATGCCTTCACGCATAGATAAATTTCTCTGGGAGGTGCGTCTTTTCAAAACTCGTTCGCTTGCCGCTGAGGCTTGCAAGAAAGGACATATCACTATCAATGGTCAACAGGTTAAATCCTCACGCGAGGTGAAACCTGGAGAACAATTTTCATTGCGAAAAGCACCAGTGACGTTTTCTTACGAAGTTCTCGCTCTTCCCACAGGGCGAATTGGTGCTAAACTTGTTCCTGAGTACATCCGCGACATCACTGCACCGGATATGCTTGAATTACTCGAAGTCCTCAAAATTGACCAAGCTAATAATCGTGCAAGAGGTACAGGTCGCCCAACAAAAAAGGAGCGCCGTGACCTTGAAGAGTTTTTTGAATTATAGGTGAAAATCAAAATACGCTTATAAACTAAAAAACAAACTTTTGAAAAATTATCGCACCACTAATAATCCCTAAATATTAATTGCTATGAAGAAATTTACTCTTTTTACTGTAGCTCTGATGACCAGTACAGTCCTGATGGCTAAAGGCAACACCCACAGCATTGGTGCAACCGCAGGTAGTATGTATTGTGCTTCTTACAAGGGCTTTATCTTTGGTCACGAGAAACTCGCGTTGGTAGCTGACCTGGGTGTCGGTCTGACCGCATCTCCTATTACGTGCCGGGGTAATTTGGACAAAAATCCTACTAGTTTTTGGATGTTCGAAGCTAACCCCAACGTAGTATATCAGGCAGAAATCAATAATGGTTTCAGCTGGTTTGCCGGTGGTGGTGTCAGCCTAGGTCTGATGGATGCTTTTGCTTATGACAGCAAGTCGTTTAAGAATTACGAAGCTTACATTTTTGGTAAGTTTGGTTTCAACACTATCGGTGGTGCTGAGTACAAGTTCGCAAAGCTACCTTTGGCTATCAGTTTGGACTTCCGTCCTGGTTATGGTTTGGGATTCAGGAGCAAGGAGGCTGCCATCAGTTTCTTCGATTGGAAACTCGTTGCAACCGTTCGTTATCGCTTCTGATAGGTTTATTCTTCTGAAAACTACCTATTGATATATAGAACATCCCTTGAGACTTGTTCTATGTAGTATTAACAATACATTAACGTTATTTAGACCTATAAGCCTTTTATCCATCCGTTATATTCCTCCTTTGTTGAGACTCATAACTTACCTTAATTGCCCCCCCCTAAAGTATGCTCATGCGAAATTTATCGCACCACAATAATAACAGATATTATGGAAGAAAAAAAAGAACTGCAGGTAGAGATTCAACCTGAAATTGCTGATGGCACATACTCTAATCTTGCCATCATCGGACATTCCGCCAGCGAATTTATTGTCGATTTTCTTGCTATGATGCCAAACATTCCCAAGGCTAAAGTAAAGAGTCGTATAATAATGACCCCTGAAAACGCAAAGCGTCTTGCCATGGCACTCAACGAAAACATTCATAAGTATGAGTCAATTTTCGGCGAAATCGATGTTCGCAAAGGAGCTATCGTTACTCCTAACAAAATCAATACTTTGACAGACTGACGGCATTTTTATGTTACGGCTATCATTGCCTGACGATTGCACAAAAGAATCACCTTTGCTCGTTTGTGTCAGCGGAGGTGCAGATTCTGTGTGCTTGCTTTTGGCCCTCCATAACGAAGGATATTCTTGCGTTGTTGCTCATTGCAATTTCCTTTTACGCGGCAGCGAGTCTGACGATGACGAGCATTTTGTTTCACAACTTTCGAATCGTCTTAATGTTCCCCTTGTAATTACCCACTTCGATACAATTACTTATGCCACTGAACACCATATTTCAGTCGAGATGGCTGCCCGCGATTTGCGTTACCAGTGGTTCGAGGAGATGCGAATTAAGTACAATTGCTCTCACATCGCTGTGGCTCATAACCTAAATGATTCAGTTGAGACTTTTTTCCTTAATCTCACACGAGGCACTGGAATTAAGGGTCTTACAGGAATTTCGCCTGTCAATGGACATATCATCCGACCTCTCATCAATATCCCCCGCTCGCAGATAGAATCGTACCTCACCGCACATAACCAGACGTTTCGCACAGATAGAACTAACAGCGATACACATTACCGTCGTAATCGCATTCGTCACAATATATTACCCGAGTTCATAGTTATGAACCCTTCGTTTTTGCTTTCGATGCGTGACACTATGGAGAATATAGCCTCGGCCGAAGCTGCTATCCATTGTCCCTCTTCGCCTCAAGCACGCCGCTATGAGTTGTATTCTTTGCTTAACCCTCTCGGTTTTTCGCACGACCAAATACACCAAATATGGCAGGCTGAGTTGTCGCAAACAAGCGGTAAGGTGTTCAAAAATGATAATGCTTCTGTCGTCATTGACCGTGGCATTGCCCGCATTTATTCAACAAGCCAACAAGTCAGCGAGTCAACGGAATCTGTGAAACCAACACTCGATTATGAGGTTTTTTCTGTGCCTCGTGATACTCCCCTTAACAGTGGTGAAGATTTTGCTTTTTTTGATGCCGATAAACTTGTTTTGCCTTTTTCAGTCCGTGGTTATAGGGCAGGGGATTGGTTCGTCCCTTTCGGTATGAAGGGAAGGAAAAAAGTCAGCGATTTTCTAACCGAACAACACCTTGACATTATCCAAAAAGCCAACCAACAACTGCTTGTTGATGCTAACGATAACATTATTTGGGTTATCGGACAACGTACAGATAACCGCTTTGCTGTTGATAATAAGACGGTTCAGATAGCTAAAGTAACTATTAAGAAAAATTATGGATAATATCCCAAATCAGATGAAGGCAGTTCCAAAAAAAATTCGTAACTTTGCAAGTTGAAATTTAGAATTAAATATAATCATGAAAAAGTTATTAGTAGCACTATTCTGCATGATGACTGTCTCAGTCTTCGCATGCAACGCTAAATCCTCAAAGAAAGTTGAACCTCTTCCTGAAAGTCTTCCTACAACAGCTTGGTTCTCGAACCAGTTCAAAATTTTCTGGGGCGATTTCGTTTATGAGTTTAATAATAGCGGTAAGTCTCTCAAGAAGTTCAAACCTTCTAAAGAACTTGTTGACTTCTACGCACTTGCAAAGGACGGCAAGAATTATGTCATCACTGGCTATATTCAGACTCAAGGCAAAAATTTTGATGCCGAGGCAGTACGGACAATGGGTATTACTGTCAACGAGATGATTACTGATGTCTATTCTTTCCGTTGTCCTCTTTGCCTTCTTCCTGATTTTGTTAAAGTTAAAGGTGTTAAAAGTTTCGAGGCTGGCAAAAAACTCGAACGACTCCATAAATAGTATTGTATGAAAAGGTCTTTATTTTTTGCAGTCATCATGACAATGGTGACTCTTTCTGCTTTTGCTCAGAGCAAAATGTCAAACAGAACAAAAATTATTGCTAATTCTGTTGATAAAATCCACCCCGATAAGGCTCCTTCGCGTGCTACTGTCAAGACTGTTAACAGTGTCGAGTTCGTTACAGTGTTTGTCCGCTTCAACGGAAATATTGACAGGTCTCTAATCGAAAAATATGGTGGACAAGTCAGAGCTGAATATACTTCAATCTCTACCATTACTGCGAATGTCCCTTTAGCTTCGCTCGAAGCTCTCGCCTCAGAACAAAGCATTGCATACATCGAAGCTTCTCAGAAAACTCGCACCAAGATGAATCTTGCTCGTTCTGCTTCTAATGCTCAAAAAGTTTTCGATGGCGTTTCTCCTCTTCCTCACTCTTTTAAAGGCAATGGCGTTATTGTCGGTGTAGTTGACCAGGAAATTCAGGTCTCTCATATAAATTTTTGGAACGAGGATAAGACACGTTACAGAATCAAGGCTTTCTGGAATCAAAACAAAAGTGGCTCTGGTGGCTGCGGTTACACTTACGGCATGTTTTATACCGACTCTGCCTCAATCCTTGCCGCAGGTTACGATTTCTCCAGTATGGAGTCTGGTCACGCTACTCACGTCACAGGTATAGCTGCTGGTGCTGACCACTCTCTGAATTATTATGGTATGGCTGGCGAGGCTGACATAGTCATCACAAGTACCACTGGCGAGGATGCAGACCTCACTGATGGCGCCCAATTCATCTCACATTATGCTGACTCGGTCGGCAAACCTTGCGTTATTAATATAAGTATGGGCGGTGAACTCGGTCCTCACGATGGTACCGACCTCTGCAGCAGCGTTCTGGCTGGTTTGGTGAAACCTGGTAACGTTATTATAGGTGCAGCCGGCAACAGTGGTAGCGTTAACGTTCACCTTGGCAAAGATTTTACACCTGAGGATTCTATTGCCGGTACTTTCATCGAACTGATGTACGAGTGGTGGATGCCTTACGCTTTGATGGAAGCTTGGGGCGAAGCGGGTAATGATTTTGAATTTGCTATCGTGGCTTATTCTCCATCAGGCGATTCTATTTTCTATTCTACTCCTTTCTTCCGCGCAAGTCAAGACACTTCTTTCAGATACAGAGCTAATGTGACAGGTACACGCCCTGTTAAGTTTTCCGCCGACATAGCCTCTGGAATCAACCCCCTCAATAATAAACCTAACATCGCCGTTGAATATGAAATGGATGATGTTTCCTCCAGTTTCAAAATCGGTGTTCTCCTACGCAGCGATTCCGGTCACGTTGACCTTTGGTGTAACGACTATTGCTCTGCTTTCACTGATAATGGTTACGCTGACCGTGGTTGGCTGTCGGGCGATGATGCAATGTCTATAGGCGAGGGTATTGCCATAAGCAAGAAGGTGGTCGCTGTCGCTTCGTATGTCAACAAAGCCGAGTCGTACGACAGCACAAAGGGTGACATCTCTTATTTTTCGTCACGCGGCCCTTCGGCTGACGGTCGCCAAAAACCTGAAATCGCTGCTCCAGGCGAAGGCATCACCTCTTCTCTGCCTGACAAACTCTACTATTCTTACGGCAACGAATATACTACTTACAATGGCAAGAAGTATTACTATGGCTCAATGTCCGGTACATCAATGGCTTGCCCTTATGTGACCGGAGTTGTCGCAACTTGGCTTGAGGCCAATCCAAATCTTGACTACGATGACCTGATTGATATTTTTGAACATACCGCAATGAAGGACAATTTCACAGGCTCTGACCTCCCTGATTATACCTGGGGGTATGGCAAGATTGACGCTTACGAGGGTCTGCTCTACATCTTGGGCAATCCTGAAGGTGTGGAAAATTCTTCCGACCATCAAATAGTTGCACTCTATCCTAACCCTGTTGTTGACCAGTTTACTATAGGTTTTGCTGCTGATGATAATAATGTGATTGTTTCTGTATTTGACATTAGCGGCCGTCAAATTATGTCAACAACTCTCGGCAATATCTCAGCTGGCGAAGAGCGATCTTTCTCGCTCGCCGCTCCTGCTGGCATTTACACCGTTCGTATTGCAGGTGCAAAACAAACAAAATGCTATAAAATAGTCAAACAATAAGTTCTAAGACAAAATAAACACTATAATAGTATGAAACGAATTTTATTAGCGATGACAATGGTTGTTTTTGCCACTGTCACCCTCCTCGGACAAAGAAAATTGTCCAATTACACAGCTATGCTTCTGGATAGCAGAAAGTCATACGCTCAGTTCCATAAAACACCTATGGCTAAGACTATCAAAACTGTTAACGGAAAGGAGTATGTTGACTGTTTCGTCCATTTCCTAAACCAAATCGACGAAAGTGTCCTTGCTTCTTACGGAGCAAAGTTGCATTGCCGCTATGATTTTATGAATGTGGCAACTGCCGCTGTGCCTATTGATGCCATCGAACCACTCTCCGAAAACGAAAATATCAAGTTGGTCGAGGCTGGTACCCCTGTAACTGGTAATATGGATCTTGCCCGTGTTGCCAGCAACGC
>JAGHVI010000225.1 GCA_018064385.1 Candidatus Minthenecus merdequi | reverse complement strand
ATTCATTTACGAAACAATCGCCTGCCTTTATTATGAAATTACAACAACTGAAGTTGAAAACTGGTTCAAAATTAGGGGGTGTACTTGGAAGAATGCTTACAGTCAAGTAACAAAGTCTGTTATAAATTCGTTATCTGTCAATAAATAATTGGTTGATTATTTGGTCAGTTAAAATATTTTTTATATCTTTGCGCCATAAAAAAAACAACATATCCTACAAGACAAATACAAATCCACAACTTGATTTGTTACGTATGAGATACCTATCAAAACTGTAACAGAGCTGATAGTCAATAGTGTGGCTCACAGAACATACGAAAGCAACGGTAGCATTGAGGTAGCTGGCTACACCAATGTATTTGGCAGGTTATATTGAGCGTATGAGAACAGGTACGACCGATGTGGTAGAGGCGTATATGAAAATCATGAATACTCTGCTAACAAACCGACGCGCTCCTCTGCGTGAAAATCTTATCTTTGCACTCTTGAAAAATCAAAAAATAATCATATTATGAGCAAAATTAAATACCTCGGTTGTGACGATACCGATATCGACATTTTTGAAAGTCAATACCCAGTGCCTGAAGGAGTTTGTTATAACAGTTATCTCCTCGAAGGTGCCAAACTTGCTATTCTTGACACAGTTGATCCTCGTTGTAGCAACGAGTGGATGGACAAAGTCAAACTGGCATTGAATGGTCGTAAGCCTGACTATTTGGTTATCCATCATATGGAACCAGACCACAGTGGCACAATACGTACTTTTGTGAACAAATATCCTAACGTAACTATTGCTTGCAGTGCAATGGCGCAAAAGTATATGTTGCAGTTCAACGAAGGAATGAAGGCTAATTTTGAGATTATGCAGGAAGGCTCGCACCTTGACCTGGGTAATGGTGTAACATTAGATTTCGTAACTGCCCCTATGGTTCATTGGCCAGAAGTTCTGATGAGTTATTTTGCTGAGGAGAAGACACTTTTTGCTGCCGACGGCTTTGGCAAATTCGGTGTTTATGACTCAGAACCGGGAAACTGGATACGCGATGCTCGACGCTACTATTTCAACATCTGCGGCAAATACGGTTCAAACGTTGCTGCTGTCCTGAAAAAAGCTTCTGCTCTTGATATTGCACGTATTTGTCCCCTCCACGGACCGGTGCTTGATGGCGAAAAAATGACTGTTGCCATTGACTATTACGCAAAATGGTCTGCTTACGAGCCAGAAGCACCCGATGCTGTGCTTGTTGCATACGCCTCTATTCACGGCAACACAGGTCGCGCAGCCAAGTATTTTGCTGAAATTCTGAAAAAGAAAGGTGCATCCGAAGTTGTTGTTATTGACCTCGCTCGAACAGACGTATCATACGCTGTTTCCGAGGCATTCCGCGTCGGTAAAGTTGTTGTCGCTGCTGCAACCTATGATGCAGGTCTTTTCCCACCTATGCACAATTTCCTCTATAAACTTTCTATCAAAGGTTATCAAAACCGCCGTTTTGGTATGATTGAAAATGGCACATGGGCACCTGCTGCTGCCAAATGTATGCGCACTCTGCTTGAGGGAATGAAAAACATAGAAATCACCGAACCTGTCGTAACACTCCGCAGCGCTATGCAAAAGGCTGACGAGGAAAATCTTACCTGTCTTGCCGATGCTATATTAAAGAGATGAATTTATAAGAATCACCTGAAATGAAATTAACTATTGCGTTAACTATTGCATTGGCAAATGCAGTGATGACTGCCAGTTGTGTTGGGCAAAACACAGACGATAACGCAAATATCTATTGTCCAGACACTGTAATTACTTACTATAACACAACAGCTTTTGTTCCGGAAATACCTGACTCTATGATTTTTGCTGGGCAGACAATTTCGTTTGACACTGACGATATGATTGAACGTCTTGACCGCGAGCTGCTCAGTTTTTCCTCTTCTGCACAAACCAGTATCCTCATTCTGAAAAAAGCCCCCCGACTCTTGGGAAAAATGAAGGAAATTCTTCGGCAAGAAGGTGTGCCAGAGGATATGGTCTATGTTGCCGTAATCGAAAGTAATCTCTTGCAATCTGCTCGCTCTGGTGTGGGCGCTGCTGGTTATTGGCAGTTCATGGAGGGTACAGCCCGCGAGTTCGGACTAACTGTCACTGAGAGTGTTGACGAACGATATGATATTGAGAAAGCCACCCACGCTGCTTGCCGTTATATGAAATCAGCATATTCACGCTTCAAAGACTGGATTGCTGTGGCTGCAGCTTACAATGCAGGAATGGGTAGAATAAATGGTCATCTTAACTCACAAAATGTCGGCTCAATCTTTGATGTCTGGATGAACAACGAAACCTCTCGCTACATTTTCCGTATCCTGGCAGCCAAAATTTTGGTAGAATCACCTGAAAAATTGGGCTTCGATGTTCCTGCTGACAGGGTTTACAAAGAGACCCCTTACCGTGTCGTTGTAGTGAATAGTTCGATAGCCAATCTCAATGTTTGGGCACAAGCTCACGGGGCAACCTACCGCCAACTGAAGTCTATGAATATGTGGCTTCGCTCCTCTCGCTTGGACAACCGAAACGGCAAAAAATACGAAATTCACCTTCCTATTTAGCCTTATCGCTGAAACCTTGTCAGTTAAATATCTTGTGAGTTCTATAAAATCTCCCTTTATGATAAAAACTTGTATCTCAAAAAACCCTCAAAATGAATTTATAGAACTCACTTGAAGATTAAACCTTCTTCTCCCCATAGTAGTCTAACCTTCAATAATTAAAAAAGGCAAGACTGATGAAAAAACCCATTCTCATTTCAATGTTTGTGATGATGTCGTTGAGTGTCTCAGCGAGGTTCGTGTGGGGATTTGCACCAGTCCAAACAAAAACTGGACCTAATGGTGAATTGTTGATACTCTGTACAGTCGAGAATGGTGACACAATGCCGATGTTCGAGATGAAAAGACTTTGGATTTATCCAAAACGCAAATTCAAGAACAAAAAGCAGGAACGCCAGTATTGGCGAATGGTGCGCGATGTCAAAGCGGCTCTTCCCGTAGTCTATTACATCGAAAATGTCATCCGTCAAACGAACGACACCCTTATGTCAATGCCCACAAAGAAACAACGTGACAAGTATATGGCGCATTTCGAAAAGAGAATTTACAAGCAGAATTATGATGCTATGAGCCAACTGACACTCAGACAAGGAATGCTGGTTATGAGACTCTTAGATCGTGATATAGACCAAACTTCCTACGAATTGATTAAGGCATACCGAGGTTGGTTCCGAGCTGGTGTGTATCAGGTGTTTGCTAAGTTCTGCGGTGCTGACCTTAAAGTGAAGTTCGGTGATGGCAAAAACGATGACGTCTATGAAGAAATCATTAACCTTGTTGAATCTGGACAACTATAGTTGAGTAGGCTACGAAATACGTCTATCGGTCAATTACCCAAAATAAAATCTCCTCAGGTTTGTCAATAACAGCCAGTGGGTTATGGTGTTCCAATAATTCGCGCGTCTTGCAACCCCAAGTCACTCCAATTCCCTCAACACCCGCATTTTTTGCAGTTTCCATATCAACCTCCGAATCTCCAACATATAGCACTTCGTTGCAATTTTCAACAAAAGAGTCCTTCATTATATCCCGAACAATCTGCGGGTCAGGCTTAGTGGGTATTCCATCACGTTGTCCGAAAATAGCCGAAAATTTTACAGTTGGAAAGAAAAAAGGTATCAAGTGACGTGTCGCCTCTTGATACTTGTTCGATGCTACGGCTACCTTGCAACCTTGCGCAACAAGTTTTTCCAGCAATTCAGTCATTCCCTCGAATACGAAAGTATTCTCCGTCCCGTGAGCATTGTAGTATGGCACAAAATCCCGTCTCAGGGAAAGGACCTCATCCATATTCTTATGTCCCTCTGGTAGTGCACGTTCAAAGAGTTTGTTTATCCCATTTCCCACAAAACTGCGGATAACCGCAACGCTATGAGTAGGGTATCCTCGCAAGGTCAAAGCATAATTTGTTGCAGCAGCAATGTCAGCGTATGTATTCAGCAAGGTGCCGTCCAAGTCAAATATCACCAATTTTTTCTTCATAGCTTTATAAATCTTTCAAAATCTGACTTCTATAAAACTCATTATTATCATATAATTTATAGGGTGAGGCTGTTTTGAAGATTTGGCGAGTACGGAGAGTGCCGAGGGTCGGTGGTTTGGTGTTGGGATTCCAGAGGAGATATGCGTAAATCTTTCCGTTTATGGTACGGTAATAGACGTCACTTTTGCGACTTAGTCTGCCAGAGATTGAGACGATTGGCATATTGTCGAAGGTATAGTCACGCATATTTATGTCGGTTTGAATGTAAGTAATTGATAATCATATTCACTGTCCGTATGGAGTAGGTATTACAAAGGTAAGGAGTTTTTTTGATATATGCAAGGGCTTTTGAAAAAAATTATGGATTATTTTCGGACAGCAATCTGCTAAAAATAAACTTCAAAATCGTCTCAACCTAATTAATAGAACCACCCTTAACCTATATTG
>JAGHVI010000046.1 GCA_018064385.1 Candidatus Minthenecus merdequi | reverse complement strand
CCTCCCACACGAACAGAGAAACATATGGGTGGTTCTATTAATTATGTTTGTATGTTATATCATAGGATGGTTCATTGTTGGACGCTTTTGAGTTTATTTTTGCATCTTGCTGCTTGTCAGTCGGTCACATAGCCCGCTATGCTCCCTTCTTTCGCACAGCAATTTGCTAAAAATAAACTTCAAAATCGTCTCAACCTAATTAATAGAACCACCCATAATTTTATTTGCTGTAGTTAGGAGCTTCGACTGTAATGTCAACATCGTGAGGATGAGACTCCCGAAGCCCTGCATTTGTAATACGAACAAAATGTGCATTCTCAGTAAGGCGCTCGATGGTCTCAGCTCCGCAATATCCCATACCCGAACGTATTCCTCCGCAAAGTTGATATACAGTGTCTGCCAATGCACCCTTGAATGCCACGCGAGCCTCTATTCCTTCTGGAACTAATTTCTTGGCTGTCGTTTCTTTTGTCTGGAAGTAGCGGTCTGCCGAACCTCGTTTCATTGCTACCAAAGAACCCATACCTACGTATGTCTTGAATTTACGTCCTTGGTAAACAATTTCTTCGCCTGGAGACTCGGTGCAACCTGCAAACAGCGACCCAAGCATAACAACCTGTGCTCCTGCAGCAAGTGCTTTGACAATGTCTCCTGAATATTTAATACCGCCGTCAGCGATAACGCATACATTCTTGTCCTTGCAATATTCGGCCACCTCAGCCACAGCTGTTAACTGAGGCATACCTACACCCGCAACAACTCGTGTTGTGCAGATTGAGCCGGGACCGATGCCCACCTTCACGCAGTTAGCACCAGCCTCGATAAGTTCAGCGGCAGCCTCTTTGGTGACTATATTGCCAGCCACAAGGTCAAGGTTAGGATAAGCCTTGCGGATTTTGCGTACTGTCTCAATAATGTTTTTCGAGTGTCCGTGAGCCGAATCAACTGTAATCACGTCAACACCAGCCTTGACAAGTGCGTTTACACGATCCATCGTGTCTGCACCTACGCCAACAGCTGCTCCACAGCGCAGACGACCGCGTGAGTCTTTGCAAGCGTTAGGGTAGTTGACTACATTGTCAATATCCTTCGATGTGATGAGCCCTACCAAATGATTTTCTTCGTCAACAATAGGCAATTTCTCAATACGGTGTTTCCATAGTATATCTCGAGCATCGTTCAACGATGTTCCCACCCGTGCTGTTATGAGACTGTCTTTGGTCATCACATCGCACACGTTTGTATCGTCGATGGTTAGGTACTTCAGGTCACGATTAGTGATGATGCCTACCAAATGATTCTCTCCGTCAACCACAGGAAGACCAGAGATGCGATATTTATGCAGCAACGTTTCGCAATCGCGCAATGTCGAGTTGGTGTTCAGAACGATAGGATTTGCTATCATTCCAGACTCGTAACGTTTGACCAAGTCAACCTCACCTGCTTGATCTTCTATGGACATATTCTTGTGGATGAACCCCAAGCCTCCCTCACGGGCAATGGCAATGGCAAGTGTTGCCTCTGTGACAGTGTCCATAGCGGCACTGACGATAGGGATATTAAGCGATATGTTAGGCGTTAGTTTCGTCTTGAGCGAAACCTGCGTAGGGACTACCTCTGACTTCTGTGGTACGAGAAGAACATCGTCAAAGGTCAAGCCCACTTGAATATTATCAAAATTCATAACTTAGAATATGTCTTTACGGTTAATAGTCTGAGTACGATCTGGACCAACGCTAACCACAGCCACCTGAACACCAGTCAATTCCTCAATGCGGCGAATGTAGTTTTTCGCCTCGGCTGGCAGATGGTTGTAGTCTCGTAATTCAGTAATCTCTTCTTTCCATCCCGGCAATTCTTCATATATTGGTTTGCAACGCTCTATTGCTGAAAGGCATGATGGAACATTGTCTATCCGTTTGCCGTCCATCTCGTAGCCTACGCAAATCTTTAATTTCTCCATTCCGCTCAGTACGTCGAATAGCATTATTGAGAGGTTAGTCACGCCCGATACACGACAAGCGTGGCGGAGAGCAACACAATCAAGATATCCTACACGGCGAGGACGACCTGTTACTGTGCCGTATTCGTGACCGCGTTCGCGTATGTAGTTAGCCAATTCTCCTTCGATTTCAGTAGGAAAAGGGCCTGCTCCAACACGTGTTGTGTATGCCTTGCAGATGCCAAGAACGTTGTCAATGTAGCGAGGTGCTATGCCTGCACCGAGAGGCACTGAAGCAGCCGTAGGCGAAGACGAGGTGACGAAAGGATAAGTTCCGTTATCAATGCAGAGCATCACGCCCTGAGCACCCTCGAAAAGCACTTTTTTGCCTTCTTCGATAAGTTTGTTCAGCAGGATAGATGTGTCACAGATGTGCTTACGCAGTTTTTCGCCATAGCCTATGTACTCTTTGTACAATTGGTCGAAGTCCATCTCCTCCTTGCCGAACATCTTCAGCTCCATATTCTTCTGTGCCAATGCGTCACGCAGACGTTCAGCGAAGTATTCAGGGTCCAACAAGTCGCCCATACGTATTCCAATACGTGCAGCTTTGTCGGTATAAGCAGGACCGATACCTTTCTTGGTTGTACCAATCTGCTTGCCGCCCTTCAGTGATTCGTATGCACCATCCAACTCAATATGGTAAGGCATTATGACTGCTGCACGGTCGGAAATGTAAAGTTGATAGTTTCGAATGCCTCGTTCCTCCAGTTTCTCTAACTCACCGATAGCTGCCTTTGGATTGATTACCATACCATTAGCCATAACGTTGATTATATGTGGGTTGAAGATTCCCGAAGGAATAGACTGTAAGGCGTATTTGTTGCCGTCGAAAGTTATTGTGTGGCCAGCATTGTTTCCGCCCTGGAAACGTACCACGACATCAGCCTGTTGAGCAAGGTAGTCGGTCATCTTGCCTTTTCCCTCGTCACCCCACTGAATGCCGCAGACCACAAGTGTTTTGTTATTCATAGTTTTATGTAGTTTTCTTATGGTAAGTTCTATAAATTTATCTTGAGGTTTTTTTGAAATTTGTTTTTATTCGATACCGCAACGTTTGTAAATCAAGTCGAGTTGCGAAAAGTAATAGTCAAGAGTGAAACAAGCATCAAGTTCTTCTTTGCTGAGATGCGTCATAACTTTTTCGTTTTGCAAAAGCAGTTCTTGGTAGTCCAATCCTTCGGTCCATGCCTTCATAGCAATAGGCTGAACTGTATCGTATGCTTCCTCGCGCACGAAACCTTTGGCGATGAGTGCATTCATAACACGCTGAGCGAATATAATCTTCTTTGTGCGGTATATGTTTGCCAACATCTGCTCTGGGAAAATCACCAGATTGTCTAAAATGCCTTTGAATCGGTTCAGCATATAGTCAAGAAGCATAGTCGCATCTGGCAGAATTATACGCTCGGTTGACGAGTGCGAGATGTCACGCTCGTGCCATAAAGCCACATTCTCGTAGAAAGCAGCCATATATCCTCTCATCACACGTGCACAGCCGCATATGTTTTCCGAAGAGATTGGGTTGCGTTTGTGAGGCATAGCCGATGAACCCTTCTGACCTTTACCGAAAGCCTCTTCAACCTCGTGAACCTCGGTGCGCTGCAGATTGCGTACCTCCATTGCCATCTGCTCGAGCGATGAAGCGATGACAGCAAGTGTTGCCATATAGTAGGCGTGGCGGTCACGTTGAATGACCTGTGTTGAAATCAGTGCGTGGTCGATGCCTAATGACTTGCAGACATACTCCTCAACAAAAGGTGGAATGTTGGCAAAATTGCCTACCGCACCGCTCATTTTGCCTACCTCAATATTCTTGGCAGCTGACTCAAAACGCTCAATGTTTCGCATCATCTCTTGATACCATAGCACCCATTTCAAACCGAACGAAGTTATGTCGGCATGTATTCCGTGGGTACGCCCTATGCATGGCTGGTGTTTGAATTCCACCGCACGACGGCGTAAAACAGCTACAAACTCCTGCAAATCGTTGCGTAAAATCTCGTTTGCTTGTTTTATCAAATAGCCGTTGGCGGTGTCAACGACATCGGTCGAAGTCAGTCCGTAGTGCACCCATTTGCGCTCTTCTCCGAGTGATTCGGACACTGCGCGTGTGAATGCTACAACGTCATGGCGTGTCTGTTGCTCAATCTCGTAAATACGTGGAACAGAAAACTTTGCATCGCGCCAAAGTTTCTTGACATCTGCTTCAGGGACAACCCCTAATTTGCTCCATGCCTCTGCTGCATAGAGTTCGACCTTCAGGTAAGCATTGAATTTGTTCTCCTCGGTCCAAACATCTCGCATTATTTTGCGGCTATATCTTTCTATCATAGTCCTATGTATTTGTTCAAAGTGCAAAGATACACATTTTCTCTGAAACTTCAAAAAATAATTCTTCAATATTTTCTACATTCACTCGTTTTTTTTGAATTTACTTATATTCAATGCTTTAATGATGGTTCTATAAATTCATTTGATGTTTTTTTGAATTACCTGAATTGCCGAAGTGAAGCCAACTTTCTTCAAAAGGTTGAGGCTGTCCGAGAAGTCGGTACAGGTTGAATATAGTGCTTTTGCCCCTTCGGGGCGTAGGTGTTGATTGTTGATACCCAAGGCGTTGTCTTGGGCTATGTGCTGGTTGCCCCTTTCGGGGCGTAGGTGTTGATTAATCAAAACCTCAAAATGAATTTTTGAGGAACTAAGGCTGGGGGGGTAATGATTGGAGATTAGTGGTTTGGAGGTTAGTGGTTTGGTGGG
>JAGHVI010000163.1 GCA_018064385.1 Candidatus Minthenecus merdequi | reverse complement strand
AATGAAAAATATCCTATCTCTTTCAATCCTCGTTATTCTCACCCTCGCTGTCCATGCCCTAACCCCAGTAAAAGGCAGCCTCCCGCCCACAGGGCAATTCCGTGTCATCAGGATATACGATGGCGACACCTTTACTATCCTTGACCCTAACGGTCTGAAAACCTACAACATCAGAATCAACGGCATTGATGCCCCTGAACGCACACAGGAATACGGACTGTATGCCAGAGCTTTTCTTGAGCAACTAATTGATGGCAAGCCAGTCAAGATTACACCAATAGGGATAGACATTTGGGGCAGAACAACCGCTACCTGCTACGACCACCAAGGACACGACATTGCCCTCGAAATGCTCAAAGCAGGTATGGCTTGGCACTACACCCAATATAGTTCAAACCAAAAATACGCTGAAGCCGAAAAAATGGCCAGATGCGCCCACACTGGACTATGGTGTCGTACGAACCCAATGAACCCGCAGGACTACCGCCACGCACCTCGAGACATCAAACGCAAAAACCAATAAACTACCCTATCAGTGTCAATACAGAAATCCAAAGGCATAAAGCGGAATTTTATTTCCAAAGGCATACTCGATGTCATCAGCGGCAATGAAACCATTTTCAACATTGGCAATCTGCCTTCCTTGCTTGCTTTTGCCTCCTATTTCAATGACGTATTTACCATCAATCGTGAAATCACCTTTTCTGCTGTATTCAACTCGGTGTCCATACATAAGTTGATTGACAAAGAAAGTCTCTCTCCAAGTCCCAGCATTTGGTGTATTAAGGCTCACGACCTCTCCTATGTTGGTATTCTCAAGATAGATTTTATCTGGTTTCTGCATTTTCTTAATTGAACTTTCGTCAGAATAGAGCAGGTTGATCAGTCTCGCTCTATTCATAGCCTGAAGGTAAGACAGCACTGTCTGCCGTGAAACCCCGATTGAGGCAGAGAGTTTGGAGATGTCAACCTGCATTGGGACATTTGATGCAAGAATCGTAAGAAGGCTCTTGACTTTACGGACATTTCCCACCTCAACTCCGCAATGCATAGGCAATTCGACCTCAAGAATAAAGTCAATAACCGATTGTAATCTGGTCTGATAATCTCGTTTACCTTCCAAGACAAAAGGATAGTAACCATTGTCAAGGTAATCTTTGAAATACTCCAAAGGACGGCATTTTTCATTCACCATATCGCAAAACTCATCACCATGAGTAAGCAGATCCGCTAAAGAAACAGGCTCAATCCTAATGTTCCTGACAAGCCAAAGATACTCTCTAAACGAAAGTCCTTGCATTTCGTAAGGCACACACCTTCGTGACAAATCAGCATCGGCATTCAGTATATTGAGGACAGAACTGCCACTCAGAACCAGTTTCAGGTCTGGATAATTGTCATAAATTTCCTTGACCTCCCTACTCCAGGTCGGATACTTATGCACCTCGTCCAAGAAGAGATGTTTTCCACCAAGGGCATAAAACACTTCTGCAAATTCGATAAGTGAATGCTGAGTGAAATACCCGCCATCAAGGCTCACATACAAACTTTGTTTGTAGTCTATTCCATTGATTTTCAGATACTGTAACATAAGTGTAGTCTTACCTATTCCTCTTGCACCACGGATTGAAATCAGACGATTGTTCCAATTGATTTCGTTCATAATAGACCTAACCATTTTAGTGTCGGTGTGTGCGATAAGCATTTTGTTGCGTTTAATCAAAGACTCCATAACAATGTATTAGAATTCGAGTGCAAAGATACACAAAATTGTTAAGACCACCAAACAAATTCTCAAGTTTTTTGTAAACCCAACTTTGCAAAATATTGAGACAATTGTTAAGTCCACTTTGCAAATTGAGGGTATAAAAAAGAGCAGCTTTTTTTGGCTGCTCTCCTTATAATATTGTAATAGAATTATTTTTTATTACGCTCGTGGCGTTCAAGGTCTGCCGGTTCGATTGAGAGCTGCTTGCCTGCAAGCAACTTCTCGACACCCTCATATTTGCGGTTCTCGCAATCTGGGCAATGGCACTCCTCCTTGTAATCAGTAGGCTCGGTATAGGTTGTGATGACGCCTTCGTAATTACGCAAAATCACGCGGTTAGGCGACTGTGAAATGACGTAATTTGGCATAACAGGAGTTTTGCCGCCACCGCCAGGAGCATCAACAACGAATGTTGGCACGCAATAGCCAGAGGTGTGACCACGGAGAGCCTCGATGATTTCTATACCCTTAGAAACTGGGGTACGGAAATGCTCAATACCCATTGAGAGGTCGCACTGGTAGATGTAATAAGGACGCACACGAATCTTGACAAGACCTTGAACCAGTTTCTTCATTATTTGAGTACAATCGTTTACTCCACGGAGAAGCACTGTCTGGTTGCCCAAAGGGATACCTGCATCAGCAAGACGTGCACAAGCTGCAGCAGACTCTTCTGTAATTTCCTGTGGGTGATTGAAATGCGTATTCAACCAGAATGGATGATATTTCTTGAGCATATTGCACAGTTCAGGCGTGATACGCTGAGGGCAAACGACAGGAGTACGTGAACCGAGGCGGATAACCTCGACGTGAGGGATAGCACGGAGTTTCTTGATGATGTACTCAAGACGGTCGTCAGAAACCATAAGAGCATCACCTCCCGAAAGAAGCACGTCACGAACCTGTGGTGTTTTAGCGATATACTCTATACCCTTCTCGATGTTATCCATTGGATTGTCAGCATCTTTCTGACCTGCAAAACGGCGGCGAGTGCAGTGACGACAATACATTGAACACATATCAGTGATGAGCAAGAGGACGCGGTCAGGATAACGATGAGTCAAACCAGGCACTGGTGAGTCAGAATCCTCGTGAAGTGGGTCGAGAAGGTCAGCCTCGGCACGGTGCAACTCCTTGATTGTAGGGATACACTGCTTGCGCACTGGATCATAAGGGTTGTCCTGGTCAATAAGCGACAGGTAGTATGGAGTGATAGCCATACGGAGAGTTTTGAGAGACTCGCGCACACCCTCTTCCTCCTCTGCTGTCAGCTTGATGTATTTTTTCAAGTCTTCCAATGTCTCGATGCGATTGCGCACCTGCCAATGCCAGTCGTTCCACTGCTCATCGGTGACATTTGGGAAGAGTTCTTTTCTATGACTTGCCATAATTGTTAAGTATTAAGCGTAGAGTTCCTCGAAAATCTTGCGAAGTTTATCGCTCTCGCGGAGTTCCTGAAGAGTGAACTCAGCATGACCTTTGGTGTAGCCGTTACCCATAATCATATTAACGTCAGCGCCGATTCCCTCAGCACCGAGAGAAGCCTTTGTGAAGCTTGTTGCCATTGAGAAGAAGTAAACGATACCATCGTCCTTTGTGCAGAGAATAGCAGTCATCTCCTGGTCTGGAACGTTAACGCAGTTGATTGTTACATCAGCCATCTTGCCGCCTGTGAGCTGGCTAACGAGTTCGTAAATCTCAGCAGGGGTCTTGCCTGCAACAGACTCGACAACGTCACAGAAGCCAAGTTCTTTGATACGGTTTGTTGACTTAGGAGAGTTTGCAAGACCGATGACTTTACCGGTAACGCCTACGCGTTTCTTAGCCTCGTAGCAGCAGAGCATACCTGACTTACCGCCAGCACCGAGGATGACAACGTTCTGACCATACTGGCAGAGTTTTGCAGTTTGAGCAGGAGCGCCAGCAACGTCAAGAGCAGAGAGAGCAAGTTTCTCAGGCATATCTGTAGGTATCTTAGCGTAGATGCCACTCTCGAAGAGGATAGCCTTACCCTTGATGTCAACCTGGTCAATCTCTGGACGGATTTCGAGTATCTCGTCTATACGGAGTGGAGTAAGTGACAATGAAACAAGAGTTGCAATGCGGTCGCCCTCCTTGAGGTCGATTTTGCCTTTGAGAGCGTCACCAATTTTTTCAACTTTACCGAGAAGCATACCACCGGAACCAGTACGGCGATTGCGGTGTTTACCCTGAAGTTCTACGTTGAGAAGCATTTCTTTCTTAATTTCTTCCATAACTTTGTCGACAGGAGCGCCCTCGCCGGCCTGTTGTTTAGCATAGTTGTGGATGTCTGTGAAAGAAGCAGAGTCTATATTAAGTGTCTGAACGTCAATAAGGATTTCATTATCCCATATTTCGTCCATGTTATTGTTGAGTTTGTTTGCTGGCTGTGGGAGAACGCCAAGTGGTTCGATTACACGGTGAGTACCGAACCTGTTACCATGTTTTTGCATAATGTATTTCTGTTTTAAATTGTTATTAATTACGTTTTTTGAGGCCAAGGATTTCGCGAGCCTCGTCAGATGTTGCGACCTCACGGCCAAGTTCTTTAGCAAGGCGAACGACCTTAGCGACTAACTCACCGTTAGATTTAGCCTTGACACCACGTGAGAGGTAGAGGTTATCCTCGAAACCTACGCGTACGTTACCGCCCATAGCTATTGCGGCAGCAGCCATCTGGAAAGCCGAGCGGCCAACGCCAGTCACTGTCCAAGTAGAACCAGCAGGAATGCCGTTTACAAGCCAGCAGAGGTTCTGTACGGTAGCAGGAGTACAGCCAGGAACGCCAAGCACGAAATTGAACTGCATTGGGTGACCAGGAACTTCGCCCTTACGTGCCATTGTGAGAACTGTGTCAAGATGGCCCATTTCGAAGCACTCATACTCAGGTTTGATGCCCTTTTCAATCATACGTTTGCCAAATGCACGCATTGTAGGCATTGTGTTGTCAAAAATCTCGTCACCGAAGTTGCAGGTACCACAATCAAGTGTTGCCATCTCAGGGATTGGAGTAGTGTTGGTAGAGTCGAGACGCTCGTCAGGAGTCATACCCACAGCGCCACCTGTAGAAGGAATTAGGATTACATTTGGACAAGCCTTGAGGATTGCCTCCTCGCACTCTTGGAAACGCTTGTGGCTCTGTGTTGGAGTGCCATTGTCTTCGCGTACGTGAAGGTGAACTATAGCAGCACCGGCATCAACTGCAGATTTTGCCTCGCGGACAATCTCTTCGACAGTGTAAGGAACAGCCTCGTTCTGCTCTTTGGTTACCTCAGCGCCGCAGATTGCGGCTGTTATGATAAGTTTTTCCATAGAAATTAACGTTTAATGCGCTGGCACTCTTTAGGGGTTACACAAGTGCCCGAAGCGCGGCAAACAAGAATTGGTTCTGCGAGTTCGTCAGCAGCAGAAGCAGAGATATCTCCACGCGAAACGACAACTTTGTAAGCTTCAAATTCCATCTTGCGAGAAGTGTTGCCAATCTTAGTAATTCTGCCGCGAGCCTCAATATAGTCGCCAGCGTATGTAGGAGCTTTGAACTCTACCATATCGTATGCGCAGAAAAGGCCCTCATCGCCATCGCATTTGATGAGAAGTTCGGTAGCAACATCACCAAAAAGTTCAAGCATTTTGGCTCCATCGACAAGATTTCCACCATAATGAGCATCTTTTGCTCCCATTCTAAGACGTATAACTGAAGTTATTTCTTCCATAATAGTATTTATTTTAGATATTAATAAACAAGATAATCGACAAGAATGTTAGGAGTGCGAACATTTTCAGGAGGGATTGAACCAACAGGAACAACTTCGTCAACTTCAGCGATCACAAGGTCTGCAGCTGCAGCCATCAGTGGGTTGAAGTTTTGCGATGTTCCCTTGTAAACCAAGTTTCCACTCTCGTCACCAAGAGAAGCACCTATAAGAGCGAGGTCTGCACGGAGGGGTTTTTCAAGGAGGTAATCCTTTCCATCAACATTTATGATTTGCTTGCCTTCTGCAACAATAGTGCCAAGTCCTACTGGAGTGAGGACTCCACCAAGGCCAAAACCACCACAACGAATACGTTCAGCAAGTGTGCCTTGAGGGACAAGTTCTGTTTCTGTTGTCTTGTTGTTCATCTGCTCCTGATGCCAAGAATTGCCACCAACCCAAGTAGCAATGACTTTTTTGATTTGCTTTTTCTCGAAGAGCGGTCCAACACCGACAGCATCGAAAGCAGAATCGTTGCAGATAAGCGTGAGGTCTTTGACATCAGTTTTAGCCAAAGCAGCAAGAATTTTGTTAGCAGAACCATTAGCCAAAAAACCACCGAACATAATGGTCATACCGCTGTGAATCTTAGCCACAGCCTCTTCAACCGTAATACGTTTCTGAGCCATAATATATATTAATTTTTTGTTATTATTAAGTAAAAAAATAAGTCAAAAGCACCATATTTTTCGCCGTTCAAAGTTACAAATAATTTTTGATATAACGAGCAAAAAAGTGCAGTTTTTTTAACATAGAAAAAAGACGATGGAGATACCTGATTATCAAGTATCTCCATCGCTTGAAAAAGATTTATTATTATTGATTTACATCAGAGATGTCATCAATATCGGTAACATTACGGCTTACTTCCGCCTTTATCTGATAGTCATCCATTGAAGTTACGATAAGGTTGTCGTATTCACGAAGACCAGTACCTGCAGGTATTTTGTGACCGCAGATTACGTTTTCCTTCATACCTTCAAGGTAGTCAACCTTGGCATTGATGGCAGCCTCGTTGAGGACACGAGGTGTTTCCTGGAATGATGCGGCAGAAATGAAACTCTTGGTCTGAAGTGCAGCACGAGTAATTCCTTGGAGCATCTGAATAGAAGTTGCCGGCTGAGCGTCACGAGTCTGTACAAGACGAAGGTCACGGCGTTTGAGCGAAGAATTTTCATCGCGAAGTTTGCGCATAGTGACAATTTGTCCAACAGAGAAGACTTCGGAATCACCTTTATCCGTAACGACTTTCCTACCCCAAATACGGTCATTTTCCTCAATAAAATCAAGACGGTCAACCATCTGTCCTTCAAGGAAACGAGTATCACCGGCATCATCAATCTGGACTTTACGCATCATCTGACGAACGATAACTTCAAAGTGTTTATCGTTTATTTTCACACCCTGAAGGCGATAGACATCCTGAACCTCGTTTACAATATATTCCTGAACTGCGGTAGGACCCTTGATTGCAAGAATATCAGCAGGAGTTACAGCGCCATCAGAAAGAGGGGTACCTGCACGAACATAATCACCTTCCTGAACAAGCAACTGTTTGGAGAGAGATACGAGATACTTTTTCTCCTCACCAGTTTTAGAGGTGACAATAACCTCACGGTTACCTCGTTTGAGTTTACCAAATGATATTTCGCCATCAATTTCAGCGACGACAGCAGGGTTGGAAGGATTACGTGCCTCGAAGAGTTCGGTAACACGAGGAAGACCACCAGTGATATCACCAGCACTACCTACGGCACGAGGAATCTTGACGATAAGGTCACCTGGTTTGATATGTTGTTTTTCCTCAATCTGAAGGTGGGCACCCACAGGAAGGTTGTAAGTTTTGAGAACCTCGCCAGTAGGAGCAACAATTTTAGCAGCAGGAGCCTTTGTTCTGTCCTTAGACTCAATGATAATACGTTCGTTCATACCTGTATTATCATCAGACTCTGATTTGAAGGTGTTGTTCTCGATGAGAGACTCGAATTCGACATCACCCTCTACCTCAGAAACGACGACTGCATTATAAGGGTCAAACTCGCAAATCTTGTCACCTTTTTTAAGAATATCTTCAGGAGCAACGAAAAGTTTAGCACCGTATGGGATAGACTGAGTAGTCAAAGGGATACCAGTATTCAAGTCAATAAGACGCATTTCAGCCATACGACCAACGACTACCTGATATTTAGAGCCTGTAGCATCCTCAACATCAACTGTACGAAGTTCATCTACTTCAAGACGACCGTCATACTTGGCGATGATACTATTGTCAACAGCAGCATTAGAAGCCACACCACCGACGTGGAAAGTACGGAGAGTCAACTGAGTACCTGGCTCACCAATAGACTGGGCAGCAATAACACCGACAGCCTCGCCTTTGTTGACCAAACGACCAGTTGCGAGATTACGTCCGTAACATTTAGCGCAAACACCATGTTTTGCCTCACAGGTGAGCACTGAACGAATCTCGACACGTTCAATTGGCGATTCCTGGATACGTTTTGCTGTTTCTTCGACAATCTCCTCACCTGCAGAAACAATAATCTCGCCAGAAAGAGGATCTACAATGTCGTGAACAGATACACGTCCAAGGATTCTATCATATAGAGAAACAGCGACTTCTTCGTTCTTCTTGATTTCGGTAGCAACAAGGCCACGAAGAGTACCGCAATCCTCCTCAGTAATAATCACGTCGTGCGAAACATCAACAAGGCGGCGGGTAAGGTAACCTGCATCGGCGGTCTTCAACGCAGTATCAGCAAGACCCTTACGGGCACCGTGAGTTGAGATAAAGTACTCAAGCACGGACAAACCTTCCTTGAAGTTTGCAAGGATAGGGTTTTCGATAATCTGGTTACCTTCGGCACCTGCTTTCTGAGGTTTAGCCATCAGACCACGCATACCAGAAAGCTGACGAATCTGCTCACGAGAACCACGAGCACCGGAGTCAAGCATCATATAAATAGAGTTGAAGCCCTGGTTGTCGGAAGAAAGTTCCTTCATCACAACATTTGTAAGTTCCTGGTTGATGTGTGTCCAAACATCAATTATCTTATTGTAACGTTCACCGTTAGTGAGCACACCCATATTATAATCGTCCATAATGCCGTCAACCTCCTCGTAGCCTTTACCGACAAGTTGTTCTTTCTCTTCAGGAACGATAACATCAGCGAGGTTGAACGAAAGTCCGCCTTTGAACGCATTATAGTAACCCATATTCTTAATCTTATCAAGGAATTGGGCAGTACGTGCAACACCACATCTCTCAATAACATCGCTAATAACGTTACGGAGAGACTTCTTTGAGAGAAGTATGTTGAGATAGCCACACTCCTTTGGAACGAACTCGTTGACGAGTACACGTCCTACAGTGGTTTTCTCGACGATATGGTTTATGTAGTTGCCATCAGCATCACGGTCGTCAACACGGACGTTGATTATTGCGTGAATATCGACAACTTTCTCGTTATAAGCAATTTTGACCTCCTCTGGAGAGTAGAAAGTAAGTCCCTCGCCCTTAACACCTGGACGTTCTTTGGTAATATAGTAAAGACCAAGAACCATATCCTGCGAAGGAACAGTAATAGGAGCACCGTTGGCAGGATTGAGGATGTTGTGCGAAGCAAGCATCAGCATCTGAGCCTCGAGGACAGCCTCATTGCCGAGAGGTAAATGGACGGCCATCTGGTCACCATCAAAGTCAGCATTGAACGCTGTACAAGCCAGTGGGTGAAGTTGGATAGCCTTACCTTCGATAAGTTTAGGTTGGAATGCCTGAATACCAAGACGGTGAAGAGTAGGAGCACGGTTGAGGAGAACAGGATGTCCTTTCATCACATGTTCAAGGATGTCCCAAATGACAGGGTCTTTGCGATCGATGAACTTCTTGGCAGATTTGACAGTCTTGACAATACCACGTTCAATAAGTTTACGGATGATGAAAGGTTTATACAATTCTGCAGCCATATCTTTAGGAAGACCGCACTCGTGCATATTAAGTTCTGGGCCAACGACAATAACAGAACGAGCAGAATAGTCGACACGTTTACCAAGAAGGTTCTGACGGAAACGTCCCTGTTTGCCTTTGAGTCCATCAGTAAGAGACTTGAGAGGGCGGTTTTGCTCGCTCTTCATTGCGCTGGACTTACGAGAATTGTCGATAAGAGAATCGACAGACTCTTGAAGCATTCGTTTCTCATTACGAAGGATAACCTCCGGTGCCTTGATTTCGATGAGACGTTTGAGACGATTATTGCGAATGATTACACGACGATAGAGGTCGTTGAGGTCAGAAGTTGCAAAACGGCCGCCATCAAGAGGAACGAGAGGACGCAACTCAGGAGGTATGACAGGGAGAGTCTTGAGAATCATCCACTCAGGCTTATTGTATTCGCGGGAAGCGCGGAAAGACTCAACAACGTTAAGGCGTTTGAGTGCCTCGGTACGACGTTGTTGTGAGCCATCAGTGTTAGCGATGTTACGCAATTCGTATGACAATTTGTCAAGGTCAAGTCCTTTGAGCATATCATAGATAGCCTCAGCACCCATTTTGCAGATAAACTTATCAGGATCACTGTCATCAAGATACTGATTCCCTTTATAGTCTCTATCAATGATTTCCAGAAGTTTCTGATACTTCTCCTCGTCTATAAGGTCACCGACCTGCACTCCTTCATTTATAGGTTTGCCATCTTCATCGAACTTAAGTTCAAGAACGCCAGGTTTGAGAACGATGTACTTTTCATAGTAGATGATAGCTTCAAGTTTCTTGGAAGGAAGGCCAAGAAGGTATCCGATTTTATTAGGAGTAGAACGGAAATACCAAATATGAGCGACAGGTACAACCAGTTGGATATGTCCAGCGCGCTCACGGCGAACCTTCTTCTCGGTAACCTCGACACCACAACGGTCACAAACGATACCTTTATATCTTATTCTTTTATATTTACCGCAATGACACTCGTAATCTTTGGTAGGTCCGAAAATACGCTCACAGAACAAGCCGTCACGTTCAGGTTTATACGTGCGGTAATTGATTGTTTCTGGTTTCAAGACCTCGCCATGCGAAGATTCAAGAATCTCCTCAGGAGAAGCGAGTGTGATTCTGATTTTCGTAAAGTTGGTCTTGGCCTTATTATCATGTCTAAATGCCATATCAGAAATATATTATTCGAGTTTTATACTTAATCCTAGACCGCGAAGTTCGTGGATGAGGACGTTGAGAGACTCAGGGATACCAGCGACAGGCATATTTTCGCCTTTGACAATAGCCTCGTAAGCCTTAGCACGACCCATAACGTCATCGGACTTTACAGTCAATATTTCCTGGAGAACACTTGAAGCGCCAAATGCCTCGAGAGCCCAAACCTCCATTTCGCCGAAACGCTGACCACCAAATTGTGCTTTACCACCAAGAGGTTGCTGAGTGATAAGAGAGTAAGGACCGATAGAACGAGCATGCATCTTGTCATCAACCATATGTCCGAGTTTGAGGAAGTAAGTCACACCAACAGTAGCAGGTTGGTCGAAACGGTCTCCTGTCTCGCCGTCATAAAGATAAGTCTTACCATATCTTGGCACGCCAGCTTTGTCGCACCATTCGTTGAGGTCGTCAACTGAAGCGCCATCAAAGATAGGTGTTGCAAACTTGACACCAAGTTCCTTGCCAGCCCAACCGAGGACAGCCTCGAAAATCTGACCTAAGTTCATACGAGAAGGCACGCCAAGTGGGTTAAGACATATATCAACAGGGGTACCATCAGCAAGGAATGGCATATCCTCTTGACGAACAATCTTCGAGACAATACCTTTATTACCATGGCGACCTGCCATCTTGTCACCTACGCGAATTTTACGTTTCTTGGCGACATAGACTTTAGCAAGTTTCATAATGCCAGAAGGAAGTTCATCGCCCACACTGAGACTAAGTTTTTTACGTTTCAACTGAGCATCGAGTTCCTTAACCTTACGGAGGTAGTTTGATATAGTATCACGAACGATGTCATTCTTTTGGCTATCGGTTGTCCATTTGGTAAGTTGTACACTAGCGTAGTCAATTTCGTTGAGTTGTTTGAGGGTGAACTTCTGTCCCTTAGGAATAACCTCAGTATTCATATAACTCTTCACGCCCTGTGATGTCTTGCCAGTGATAGTTGCCATCAACTTGGTAACGAGAAGGTTTTTAAGAGTAGCGACTTCTTCTTTGAACTCTTTTTCGTAAGACTCAGCGATAGCTTTTTCAGCCTCACGAGTTTTCTTATTATTCTTGCTAACTGCCTTTTCGTAGAGGTCTCTACCGATGATGACACCTTTGAGTGAAGGAGTAGCCTTAAGTGAAGCATCCTTAACATCACCAGCCAAATCGCCAAAGATTGCACGGAGCAGTTTCTCCTCAGGAGTTGGGTCAGTCTCGCCCTTAGGTGTAATCTTACCGACAAGGATATCACCAGGAATTACATGGGCACCTATTCGTATCAGACCATTATTATCGAGGTTGCGTGTTGCCTCCTCGCTGACATTAGGAATATCTTTAGTGAACTGCTCTTCGCCACGTTTAGTCTCGCGAACTTCAAGTTGATACTCGCTGACATGGACAGAAGTAAAAATATCTTCGCGAACTATACGCTCGTTGAGAACAATAGCATCCTCGTAGTTGTAACCCTTCCAAGGAATATAAGCGACTTTTAGGTTACGACCGAGAGCCAATTCTCCGCCTTGAGACGAATAACCTTCGGTCATAATTTGACCTTTAGCCACACGCTCGCCACGGCGGACAATAGGGCGAAGGTCAATAGTAGTATCTTGGTTAGTACGACGGAACTTAGGGAGCATATATTCTTTGATAGGCTCATCGAAAGCGCAAAATTCCTCGTTTTCGGTTCTGTCATAACGAACACGGATTTTCGAAGCATCTACAAACTCAACGATTCCATCGCCTTCAGCTGCGATTTGTGTACGAGAATCCTGCATCATCTGACGCTCGATGCCAGTACCAACGATTGGAGCTTCACTACGAAGCAGAGGAACTGCCTGACGCATCATATTAGAACCCATCAAAGCACGGTTAGCATCATCGTGTTCAAGGAATGGGATAAGTGCAGCAGCAATAGAAGCAATTTGTTGAGGAGCTACATCCATCAGATTAACCTCATTAGGAGTAACAAGAGGGAAATCAGCTTCTTTACGAGCCTTTACCTTTGCACGAATGAATGTACCATCTTCGTTGAGTGGAGCATTACCTTGAGCAACTGCTGATTCCTCCTCATCTTCCGCAGTATAATAGATAACGTGCTCATTGTCCAAATCGACCTTACCACCATTCACCTTACGGTAAGGAGTTGAGATAAAGCCGAGTTCATTGATTTTTGCGTAGATACACAACGAAGAGATAAGACCGATGTTAGGACCTTCAGGGGTTTCAATTGGGCATAGACGTCCGTAGTGAGTATAGTGGACATCACGAACCTCGAAACCTGCACGGTCACGAGAAAGTCCACCGGGGCCAAGAGCAGAAAGACGACGTTTGTGAGTGATTTCAGCCAATGGGTTTGTTTGGTCCATAAACTGAGACAACGCATTGGTACCGAAATAAGTATTTATTACAGAAGAGATAGTCTTGGTATTAACAAGTTCAGTAGGAGTAAAAACCTCGCTATCTCTAACGTTCATTTTTTCACGGATAGTACGAGACATACGGGCAAGACCAACACTAAACTGGTTTGCCAACTGCTCGCCGACAGTACGTACGCGACGATTGCTAAGGTGGTCAATATCATCAACAGTAACCTTCGAGTTAATGAGTTGAATGAGATACTTGATAATTTCAATAATGTCATCGCGAGTGAGCACCCTTGTTTTAATATCGGTGGTCAAGTTGAGTTTCTTATTGATTCTGTATCTACCAACCTCACCAAGGTCATAACGTTTTTCTGAGAAGAAAAGGCCATTAATAACATCGCGAGCTGTTTGGTCGTCAGCAGGTTCAGCATTACGCAACTGACGATAGATATGGAGTACTGCATCACGACCCGAATTGGTAGGATCCTTCTGCAGAGTATTATATATAATTTGGTAATCGCTTTGGTTCTGATCCTCCTTGTGAAGCAAGATGGTAGGATTCTCTGAATCAACGATAGCCTGAATATTGTCGTTAGAAATCAATTGGTCACGGTCAACGACAGTAACTGTACGAGGGATAGAAGTAACTTCGCCTGTAGCCTCGTCATTAAACTCTTCGTAATGTGTTTTAAGAACACGACCAGCGAGACGGCGACCAACGAGACGTTTTAGATTGGTCTTGTTAACCTTGACCTCCTCTGCCAAACTGAAGGTGTCAAGTATGTCTTTATCAGACTCGAATCCGATTGCGCGCAACAAGGTAGTGACAGGAAGTTTTTTCTTTCTGTCGATGTAAGCATACATGACATTATTGATGTCGGTAGCAAACTCAATCCAACTGCCGCGAAATGGTATGATACGCGCTGAATAAAGTTTCGTACCATTCGTATGAACACTTTGACCAAAGAAAACACCAGGGGAACGATGAAGTTGGGAAACAATAACTCGTTCAGCACCATTAATGACAAAAGTACCTTTGTCTGTCATATAAGGAATGTTTCCGAGATAGACATCCTGCACGACAGTTTCAAAAGATTCATGGTCTGCATCGTTGCAAGAGAGTTTCAGTTTAGCCTTGAGAGGGACATTATAGGTCAGACCACGGAGGAGACACTCGTCAATGGTATATCTTGGAGGTTCAACATAATAGTCAAGAAACTCAAGTTTGAAATTGTTTCGAGTATCCTCAATAGGGAAATTTTCTGAAAACACTTTATAAAGGCCTTCCTCCTTGCGATGATCAGTCGAGGTGTCCAGCTGAAAGAAATCTCTAAACGACTTAAGTTGCACCTCCAAAAAGTCAGGATAAGGGAAACGACTAATTGTCCTGGCGAAACTTATTCTTTGATTTTCAGTTTGTTGCGACATTTGAATTTAAGATAAATGTTGAAATTAAGAAAGGTAGAAATTTAAGACATAAAAAGGTTTAGAGACTTGCCCCGAGGACAAGAATCTAAACCACTGTTCCTGATAAACAGGAAATCTCTTACTTAAGTTCAACCTCAGCACCTGCGTCAGCAAGTTGCTTTTTGAGGTTTTCAGCCTCTTCTTTGGCGAGACCTTCTTTGATAGTTGAAGGAGCACCATCAACCATATCTTTAGCCTCTTTAAGACCAAGACCAGTGAGTTCTTTAACGAGCTTAACTACAGCAAGCTTGTTAGCGCCAGCAGCCTTGAGGACTACATCGAAAGAAGTCTTCTCCTCAGCAGCAGGACCAGCAGCTACAGGACCAGCAGCAACAGCCACTGCAGCAGCAGCAGGCTCAATACCGTATTCGTTTTTCAAAATTTCGGCCAACTCGTTAACCTCTTTAACAGTTAAGTTTACCAATTGTTCAGCAAAAGCTTTCAAATCTGCCATTGTCGTAATATT
>JAGHVI010000086.1 GCA_018064385.1 Candidatus Minthenecus merdequi | reverse complement strand
TGAAAAGCAGACTGAATGCAGGGAAAACGGGCAATGCGTATTTTTTCCGAGACTCGAATGGCAATGAGATAGATTTGGTAGTTGACGAAGGGGGAATATTGGATACATACGAGATTAAGTCGTCAATGACGTTCAACACCTCGTTTAATGCAATGTTGGAGAAAACGGATTCACTGTTGACAACAAAGGTGAGAGGAAAGACGGTGATTTACGCAGGGGATTTGGAAAACAGGGATGGGAAGATAAGGTTGCTGAATTGGAGGAATTTTTAGTGGGCTTTTATAGAACTCACCTATACAGCACTGTCTGAATCCGCATTGAAATCCGCATAGAACTGATTCCGTCTCGTCTTCAGATCATTTATTGATTGGCAAAGGAAATAACATTGGAAATCATACTTTGGCTTATTCGCGCCTAATATTGCCGATTGTTCAAACTTCAAACGTTCTTTGTAATAGTTTACCAACTCACCGTCAGCCGAAGCATCAGCAGCAAATAGATAAACATATTGACAACCAGCAATACTCTGAACAGAATCCAGCATATCCACAATCTTATGCCAAAATACGCACTCGCCCAATTTTCTTTTTATGCCAAGTTTTTTCCAAGCCTGTCTGCCATTGTCATTAGAACAAAACTCCTGAAGCTCAATTGCAGGATAAGTCTTCAAGACCCTCTGCATTTCTGTATTCAGTTCTTTTCTCAAATCAGCCGACAAGCCCTCTTTTTTCTCCAGATACTTATCTATATCAGGCAGAATCTGTTTAATATCCGTGATATTGCGATTGATGAAATCCTCCGCCCTTGCATACTCGTCATTCGAGAACCTCTCTTTATGCTGCAACACATTTACAGCATCCCTCACGTGATAAGCCAGATTCAGTTTAAACTGATCAAGTTTCTCAAACAACTCGCCACATTTCAGAGAGAAATACAATAACAATTCACCTGTTGGAGCTTTCACAACATAATACGCAACGGTACCCTCCGTATCTCTATCAAAGGACACCCCTGTCCGTATGATGTTTTCCAAGACAGGATTCTTAGCATTGGCAAACGAATTTACCAATGAAGCGTTCTTTGATTTATTATCACGAAGACGCTCTACTATCAACGAGTCCAATATAGCCTTCTGTTCCTCTTTGATTCTCATACCGTTGTCTGTTGGATTATATCCAGCAAAAACCGTCTCATCGAGATTCTTTCCGCATCCTTGCGTATGTCTTCAATTTTCAGAGGTTCATTTCCATTCTGCTCAGGGAGTAAATTCTTTCTTGCATTTTTCCATGAAAACTCAGCATGCGACAGATAGCTTAAACTCCAAGCACCCTTACGTGCATAATTCTGAAATACAAAGTCAAAAACTTCCTTGTATTGTTCCACAAACTCATCCGAAGGCATATCATTTAGCGTGTCATTAGCATACGCATTTCTAATTTGAACCATCACAGGACCGTATCTCCAAGCAAGAAACTGCTCTTCAAACATCGGTTCATCCTTACGTATCAGCGATTCCCTTTGGGTAAAATAAAGCAATTTGTGCAACTTCATCTCACTAATCCGCTCACCGAAATCTTTCATGTAGCGATTAGCAATGTATGAAGCCACTTTGACAACACTTATCATATCATTTCGGTTTTAAGAGTTAGACAATTTGCCATACAAAACATACAGAAACATTTTGCAGTGCAAAGGTACTACTTTTTTCTGACATTACAAACGTTTGAGATAAAAATTTTTTTGTTCTGTAATGGCACATCCTAAGTTATCATTTCATCATCACTAAAGTCAGTCGATGGTGGAGTATAGGACAAACGAAAAGGGGCAGTCAAATTCTTGACTGCCCTCTCTTTTTATATGATATATTATTTATTGCGTTCAACGTATGTGTTGTAACGCCATTTTGCGTTGTCCTCGGCAGCCTGGAAGAGTTCGTCAGCCTCGGCAGGGAACTGCTTCATAACAGAAGCGAAGCGAACCTCGCCCTTGAGGAAGTCTTTGAACTTGCTCCAGTCTGGCTCTTTTGAGTCAAGAGTGAACGGATGTTCTGCCTCAGGGTTGAAGCGCCACAGGTGCCAGTAACCGCATTCTACGGCACGACGCTCTTCCTCCTGAGCCTTGCCCATACCAGCCTTGAGACCGTGGTTGATACAAGGAGCGTATGCAATGACTATTGATGGTCCGTCGTATGCCTCTGCCTCGCGGATAGCCTTCAAGCACTGAGCATTGTCAGCACCCATAGCAACCTGTGCGGCATAAACATAACCATAAGTGGTGGCAATCATACCAAGGTCTTTCTTGCGTACACGCTTTCCTGCTGCGGCGAATTTAGCGATAGCACCAACAGGTGTAGCCTTTGAAGCCTGACCGCCTGTGTTAGAGTAAACCTCAGTATCGAGAACAAGGATATTGACATTCTTGCCAGAAGCAATCACGTGGTCAAGTCCGCCGTAACCGATATCGTAAGAAGCGCCGTCACCACCGATAATCCACTGAGAGCGTTTAACGAGGTAGTGGGAGAGTTCAACGATTTGCTTGCAAGTGTAGCAACCGCAAGCCTGGCACATAGGCACGAGTTTGTCGGCAATGCGGCGGCTTTCGTCAGCGTCATTGCGTTTCTCAATCCACTCGTTCATAAGGGCTTTCAACTCGTCTGAACAGCAAGTGCAGGTCTGGGCCTTCTTCATAAGGTCAACGAGGCGAGTACGCATCTTGTCGTTGGCAAGAGTCATACCAAGACCGAACTCGCAGAAATCCTCGAACAAAGAGTTAGCCCAAGCAGGGCCACGGCCCTTAGCATTCTTGGTATAAGGAGTTGAAGGGAGAGAGCCAGAGTAGATAGAAGAGCAACCGGTAGCGTTAGCAATCATCTGACGGTCACCGAACAACTGAGAGAGCAACTTGACGTATGGAGTCTCGCCACAACCTGAGCAAGCACCCGAGAACTCAAACAGAGGAGTAGCGAACTGTGAATTTTTAACGTTAGCCTTGATGTCAACCAAATCCTGCTTTGAAGCAACATTCTTAACACACCAATCCCAGTTTGCAGCCTCGGCACGCTCTTTTTCGAGAGTTGACATTGTGAGAGCTTTGCCGTTCTTGTTGCCAGGACAAACGTCAACGCAGTTGCCGCAGCTGAGGCAATCCATAACGCCGACCTGCATACGGAAACGCATACCCTTCATTGCCGCAGGAGCCTTGATTTCGGAAGTGGCGAACTTAGGGGCAGCGGCCATCTCTTTCTCGTCAAGCACGAAAGGACGGATACATGCGTGAGGGCAGACGTAAGCACACTTGTTGCACTGGATACAGTTGTCGGCATTCCAAGCAGGAACGAACGACATCACACCACGTTTCTCGTAAGCGGCAGTACCGGAAGGGCATGTGCCATCCTCGTAACCCTTGAAAGCAGAGACAGGGAGAGTGTCGCCATCCTGGGCAGTGATTACGCG
>JAGHVI010000082.1 GCA_018064385.1 Candidatus Minthenecus merdequi | reverse complement strand
GACTCAAGCCCAAATCCCATAATTGAACCAATAACCGTTTTTGACAACAGCGAGACGTGACGCTCAGGTTCACGAGCTAGAATGTTGGAAATGTGCACCTCGACAGTAGGAACGCTGACAGACGAGACAGCGTCAGGGATTGCCACAGAAGTGTGCGTGTACCCCCCGGCGTTTAGGATTATGCCATCAGTGGCGGCAGCTTCTTGTATGTAATTAACGATTTCGCCCTCAACATTGCTTTGGCGAAAAACAAATTTTACATCAGGATAACGTTCTGTCAGCCTGCTCAGAAACTCATCCATTGATACCGTTCCGTAAATGTTAGACTGCCGTGTGCCTACAAGGTTTAAATTAGGACCATTGATTATGGTGAAAATCATGTTGGATAGATTTTTCTATATTTTGCAATTTGGGTGCAAAGTTACGAAAAAAAATCCATTTTTTCTGCCCGAAAAAAGAAAAAATATTTCTTTAGACAAAGTAGTGTAAAATCGAAAAAAAATTACTAACTTTGCACTCGCTTAGGTGTGGCCTCTGACTATGCCACTTTTAGTGTGCGATTTCTATTACTAACATAAAAATATGAACACAATCAAAATCAAGCGAGGTCTTGACATCAAGATTGGCGGTAAGGCGGAAGAGCGTCTCTCTCAGACTATTATGTCGAAGGAGATTGCTATTGTCCCTGACCAATATGTCGGTCTCGCTCCAAAACTCGCTGTCAAAGAGGGTGACCAGGTCTCAATCGGTACTCCTGTCCTTTTTGACAAGAACCACCCTGCTCTTAAGGTGGTTTCTCCTGTTTGTGGCCAAGTGAAATCGGTTGTTCGCGGTGAACGTCGCAAGCTGCTCAGCATCGTTATCGAACGTAATGACGCTGCTGAACAACGTGCCGATATGCCTTCGCTCAACACAAAAAGTGCTGACGAAACTATCGCCGTTCTTTGTGAACTCGGTTTCTCTGCCCTCATTCATCAACGTCCTTACGACGTTGTGGCTAACCCAGAGGTTATGCCTAAGGCAATTTTTGTCTCGGCTTTCAATACCGCTCCTCTCGGCGCTGACTACAATTTCGTTTACAAGGACGAAGCTGCCAACATCCAGGCTGGTCTTGACGTCCTGGTACGCATCGCAAAAACCTACTACAGCATTGCTCCTTCAACTTGCAGTGAACTCCGCAATATGAAGGGCGTTGAGGTTAACGAGTTCGCAGGCGTTCACCCTGCAAGCAATGTTGGTGTACACATCAACCACCTCAACCCAGTGAATAAAGGCGAAGTCGTATGGACCGTTCCTATGTTTGCCGTGGCTCTCATCGGACGTTATGCGAACACGGGAAAGTCAGACTGGATGCAAACCATAGCCGTAGCCGGTCCTAAAGTCAAAACTCCTTGTTACGTCAAAGCCATCGGCTGCTGCCAGATTGGCTCAATCGTCAAGGACAACATCAACGCCGACGAAAACATCCGAATCATCAACGGCAACGTACTGACAGGCCTCAAGGCAACCAACGAGGACTTCCTCTCCCCAATGGCAGACTGCGTCAACGTTATCGCCGAAGGTGACCACGAAGATGAACTTTTCGGTTGGATGATGCCTCGTTTCAACAAGTTTTCAGCTTCACGTCTCTATTGCTCGCGTCTCTTATCGTGCCTTAGTCCTAAAAAGACCTACAGGTTCGACGCACGCATGCTCGGCTCTGAGCGCGCCTTCATCATGAGCGGCGAGTACGACAAGGTCTTCCCTATGGACATCTTCCCTGAGCAGCTCTGCAAGGCTATGATTACTCGCAACATCGACAAGATGGAACAACTTGGTGCTTATGAGGTCGCTCCTGAGGATTTCGCACTTTGCGAGTTTGTCTGCACCTCTAAGATTGAAACTCAAAAGATTGTCCGCGAGGCTCTCGACTTTATGCGTAAGGAACTTGAATAACACATTCCAAAAGCACACATTATCTTTAAGTAATAAACAACAACACAATAAACATTATGAACTTCATTACAAAAATGTTCGACAAGATGGAGCCTACCTTCTCGGAGGGCGGCAAATTGTCGGCACTACATTCATTGTATGATGGTTTCAAATCGTTTATGCTGATACCTAACGACACTGCAAAGTCTGGTGTCCACATTCACGATGTCAACGATTCCAAACGTACGATGATTATGGTGGTGATTGCTCTTGTTCCATGTATGCTGTTCGGTATGTGGAACACGGGTGCTCAGCACTTCCAGGCTATTGGGGTTGAAGCTGGTTTCTGGATGCAATTCTGGTTCGGTTTCCTCGCTGTCCTTCCTATAGTGCTGGTTTCCTACATTGTAGGCCTCGGTATCGAGTTTACCGTGGCTCAGTGGAAAAAGGAGGAGATTCAGGAGGGCTTCCTCGTAACTGGTTTTATCATCCCTCTTATCGTCCCTGTTGACACTCCTCTCTGGATGATTGCAATCGCTACTGCTTTTGCTGTTATCTTCGCTAAAGAAGTCTTCGGTGGTACAGGCTACAACATCTTTAACGTAGCTCTCGTAACTCGAGCTTTCCTCTTCTTCTCTTACCCTTCAAAGATGTCCGGCGATAAAGTATGGGTTCGCACAGGCGACGCTTTCGGATGGGGCGGTGAGGCTATTGACAGCTTCTCTTGCGCAACCCCTCTCGGTCAGGTTGCCACAGGCACCCAGCCAGATGTCACTTTCTTTGACGCTTTTATGGGTTTCATTCCTGGCTCCGTCGGCGAAACTTCTGCTCTCTGCATCTTGATTGGTGCCGCAATCCTGCTCTGCACTGGCGTGGCTTCTTGGAAGACAATGCTTTCAGTGTTCGTTGGTGGTGCTCTCACCGCAATGGCATTCAACGCTTGGGGACCTGCCGACAATGCTGCAGCACAGTTGCCTTGGTTCATGCACCTTGTTCTCGGCGGTTTCGCCTTCGGTGCTGTCTTTATGGCTACTGACCCTGTAACTTCAGCTCGCACCGAGACTGGTAAGTGGATTTATGGTCTGCTCATTGGTTTTATGGCTATCGTTATCCGTGTGCTCAACCCTGGTTACGCCGAAGGTATGATGCTCGCCATCCTGCTGATGAATATCTTCGGATGTCTCATCGACTGGTGCGTGGTTCAAGCTAACATCAATCGTCGTATGAAACGTGCAATCAATAAATAAGGAGGAGGAACTATGAATACAAGTAAAAACAGTTACGTTATAATCTATATGATTGTAATCGTTGTGATAGTTTCATTGCTCCTCTCTATCACTTCAGGCGTTCTTCACAGCCGTCAGGCTGACAACGTTCGCCTTGATACAAAGAAGCAGATTCTTATGTCTCTCTCAACTTTCGGTAATGACCAGGAGAACAAAATCTACACTGACGACAATGCCGCTGCATCTTACGAGCAGTTTATCACTGGTTACCAGATGCTTGACGCTGAAGGTAATGTTGTTGACACATTAAGACCTGTCGAGGATTTTGACGTTAAGGCCAACGAGGGTGAATACCCACTCTATATTGCCGAGATTGACGGCGCTAAGAAGTACATCATCCCTCTTAAGGGCGCCGGACTTTGGGGCGCTATCCGTGCTTATCTTGCCCTTGACGAGGACCGCAACACAATCTATGGTGTTTATTTCGGTCACGATGGCGAAACTCCAGGTCTTGGCGCAAACATCGTTTTGCCAAGATTCCGTGCTCAGTTCGTAGGCAAACATATTCTCCGTGATGGCGTCTTGGCATCAATTGCTGTCGAGAAAAAAGGTAACACCGCTGAAGGCAAAGACCAGGTTGATGCCGTCTCTGGTGGTACAATCACATCAAAGGGTGTCGAGGCTATGTTCCTTAGCAGTCTCAAGAACTATGAGAAGTGGCTCACCGTTCCAACAGAGGTTACTGACACTCTCTTAAACGGTATTCTGAGTGACTTGGCAGTTGGCGATTCTGCCGCTGTCGAGACAACAGATGTTGAACTTAATGAAGGAGGAAACAAGTAATGGCAGAGAAAAAAGTAAATCCGTTCATAGAGCCGCTGAATAAAAACAACCCTATCGCAATGCAGATATTGGGTATCTGCTCGGCTCTTGCTGTGACAGTTGAGATGAAGCCAGCCATCATCATGGGACTTTCGGTTACCATTATCGTGGCTTTGGCTAACGTCGTTATCTCACTCATCCGTAACACTATTCCTAACTCAGTACGTATCATCGTGCAGTTGGTTGTCGTTGCGGCTCTCGTGACTGTAGTATCTGAGTTCCTGAAGGCTTTCGTCTATGACGTTAGCGTCCAACTCTCAGTATATATCGGCCTTATCATCACCAACTGTATTCTTATGGGCCGTCTTGAGGCTTACGCTATGCAGAATAAGCCTTGGGATTCTTTCCTTGATGGTCTTGGCAATGGTTGTGGTTACGCCATCATCCTTATCATAGTTTCTTTCTTCCGCGAACTCCTTGGTTCAGGCTCTTTGCTCGGTTGCAAGATTATCCCTGAAAATTGGTTCGTTGACAATGGTGGATGCTATATGAACAATGGTCTGATGATGATGCCTTCTATGGCTCTTATCCTCGTGGCTTGCGTTATCTGGGTACATCGTTCTATTAACAAAGATATTGAATAAGCATTATGGAACACGCAATTAGTCTTCTTTTCCGTTCTATTTTTGTGGACAACATGATTTTCGCATTCTTCCTCGGAATGTGTTCGTATCTGGCTGTCTCCAAGAACGTAAAAACTTCGTTTATGTTGGGTATTGCGGTGACATTCGTGTTGCTTATTACTCTTCCTGTCAACTACCTTCTCAACGACCTCCTCAAGGCTAACGTGCTGGTCGAAGGTGTGGATTTGAGCTACCTCAGCTTTATCCTCTTCATCGCCGTTATTGCCGCTATCGTGCAAATTGTCGAGATGTTCGTCGAGAAATTCTCCCCTTCCCTCTACGCATCTTTGGGTATCTTCCTCCCTCTGATTGCCGTAAACTGCGCAATCATGGGTGCTTCGCTCTTCATGCAACAGCGTGTCGGCCTTGCTGCCGAAGATCCTAAAGCTTTGACCAGTATGCTTGACGTTGTGTTCTATGCTATTGGCTCTGGTATTGGTTGGATTATGGCTATCGTTGGTCTTGCGGCTATCCGCGAGAAGATGGAGTACAACAATGTCCCACGTGCTCTTCGTGGACTCGGTATCACTTTCATCACCGTCGGTCTGATGGCTATGGCTTTCCTTTGTTTCTCTGGTCTTAAAATCTAATAGTTGGTTATGAACAGTTCAGCAATAATTACTAGTTTGATTGTCTTCCTGGCAGTCATCATATTGTTGGTAATCATACTGTTGATTGCCAAGAAATTCCTCGTTGCTTCAGGTGATGTTACTATCACTCTGAATGGCGACAAGACTATGCAGGTCCCTGCCGGTGGCTCGTTGCTCAGCACTATGGCTAACGCTGGCACATTCCTCCCTTCCGCTTGTGGCGGTAAGGGCTCTTGCGGCCAGTGCAAATGTCAGGTTCTTGAGGGTGGTGGCGAAATCCTCCCTACTGAAACCGTGCATTTCTCTCGCAAACAGATGAAAGACCATTGGCGTCTCGGCTGTCAGGTCAAGGTCAAGAATGACCTCTCGATGAAAGTCCCTGAGTCAGTCCTCGGTGTCAAGGAATACGAATGTACAGTTATCTCAAACAAGAATGTCGCTACTTTCATCAAGGAGTTCAAGGTACAGTTGCCTGAGGGTGCCCACATGGATTTCCTTCCTGGTTCTTACGCTCAGATTAAAATTCCTAAATTCGACATCAAGTATTCTGATTACGACCGTGACCTCATTACCCCTGAGTATGTAGGCGCTTGGGAAAAGTTCAAGATGTTCGACCTCCGTTGCGTCAACACCGAAGACACAATCCGTGCTTACTCAATGGCGAATTATCCTGCCGAGGGTAATGTGTTTATGCTTACCGTACGTATCGCTACTCCTCCGTTCAAACCAGACCGCAGTGGCTTCATGGATGTTAACCCAGGTATCGCTTCTTCTTATATCTTCTCGCTCAAACCAGGCGACAAAGTGCTTATGAGTGGCCCTTACGGAGATTTCCATCCACACTTCGATACTAAGAACGAAATGATTTGGGTCGGCGGTGGTGCCGGTATGGCTCCTCTGCGTGCGCAGATTATGCACATGACCAAGACTCTGCATACCACTGACCGTGAACTCCACTACTTCTACGGCGCACGTGCCCTCAACGAGGTATTCTATCTTGAGGACTTCCTCGGAATAGAGAAAGAGTTTCCTAATTTCCACTTCCATCTTGCCCTGGACCGTCCAGATCCTAAGGCTGACGAGGCAGGTGTTAAATATACCGCTGGTTTCGTTCACAATGTTATGTACGACACATATCTCAAGAACCACGAGGCTCCTGAGGATATCGAGTACTATATGTGCGGTCCTGGACCTATGTCTAAAGCCGTTGTCAATATGCTTGACGGCCTTGGCGTTGACCCTGAATCTATTATGTACGATAATTTCGGTGGATAATTATCTGATATAACGTGTGTTATATAAACTCACTCAGGTTTCGCCTGTTCAGCCTGGAAGGCTGTAATATGAATAACCGAGCACTTAGTGCTCGGTTATTCAGCGAAAACGATGCATCCATTCTAGGTTGTGGCTTCTGTCCAAAAACAAGACACGCAAAACTTGAGTGAATTATTATAACCACCCATATACAAAAAAAAATCGGTTGTCAATAATCTGACAACCGATTTTTTTTGTTGTGGTCCCACTAGGGCTTGAACCTAGGACCCCCTGATTATGAGTCAGGTGCTACTAACCAACTGAGCTATGAGACCAATGCTTCCCCGAGGAATGTATGCCTCCCAAAAAGCGCTGCAAAGGTACGAACTTTTTTGGAATTATCCAAGCGTTTTGAGAAATATTTTTTCATAGAATGCTTTTTTGTTACTTTGCAGCCATTTTCCTTATTAAAAAGCAGCGCCTTCTCAACGAAGACGCTGCTTGAAGATAATCTGTTTGGAAGTATTATTTGCCGAAATATCTCTTGAAAAGACCTTCGAAACCTTTGCCGTGACGAGCTTCGTCTTTTGCCATTTCGTGAACAGTGTCGTGAATAGCATCAAGGTTAGCAGCTTTTGCGTTCTTAGCAATACGCATCTTGTCAGCACAGGCACCTGCCTCAGCATTCATACGCTTTTCGAGATTTGTCTTGGTGTCCCAAACAACATCACCAAGAAGCTCAGCAAATTTTGCACAATGCTCTGCCTCTTCTAAGGCATAGCGTTTGAATGCCTCAGCTATTTCTGGATAACCTTCACGATCTGCCTGACGGCTCATTGCCAGATACATACCTACTTCGGTAGCCTCGCCCATAAAGTGAGCGTTGAGATCTTTAATCATCTCTTCGTCTGTGCCTTCTTTGGCAACTCCAATGACATGCTCTGTGACGAAGTTCAATTCGCCTTCCTCCAGTTTCTCAAATTTCTCCCTTGGTTGTTTGCATTGTGGGCAACGCTCTGGCGCCTCTGGTCCTTCGTGTACATAACCGCACACTTTACAAATCCATTTCATAATTGTAATGTTTTTTTATAAGTTAAACAATTGGTTTTTTTGAACATTCTGGGCAAATACCTTGATAGTAAGTGTCAGATTCTCTAATGGTAAATCCTTCTGGCAGATTGTGTTTCGAGGTGGGCGCTGGTATGTCGAATATACGTGAGCAATTATCACAGCGAAAATGTGCATGTTCACCGATAATCAGTTCGTAGCGAACGTTTTTTTCATCAATGTTGATGTGTTTGACTACTCCACCATCCTCAAGAAGTTTCAGAATATTATATATGGTCGTCTTGCTCAGTGTCGGAATTGTGCCGTTTAGCGCATTAAAAATCTCGTCAGCAGTCGGATGAATGCGATTGTGATATAGGTATGACACTACTTCAATACGTTGAACGGAAGGTCTTATTGAATGTTGTTCAAGTATTTGAAGCGCTGTTTTATCCATATTATAATATTGTATTCATTACAAATTTATTCCGAGTGCAAAGGTAAGGATAATTTTCGTGATAGACAAATAAAATGAAGTTTTTTTTTGGAAAAAAGAAAAAAAGTTCGTACCTTTGCATTCAAATTACAACGCATTAAATAGATATGAAAAAAGTAGCATTAGTGACTGGAGCAACCTCTGGTATCGGAAAAGCGACTGCATCTGCATTGGCTGAACTCGGTTATAATCTTATAATTACAGGTCGTAGAGCGGACAGACTTGAAGCCTTTAAGAAGGAAATAGAGATTGCTTATAAATCTGAAGTCCTGGCTTTGTGTTTCGATATCCGCAATGCTGAGGAGGTGAATAAAGCAATCAATGACCTCAAAGGAGCTTGGCGTGACATCGATGTCTTGGTTAATAACGCTGGCTTGGCTGTTGGCCTTGATCCTATTCAGGAGGGCGTTCTCGAGGATTGGGAGAGAATGATTGACACTAACGTGAAAGGTCTGCTATATATGACCCGTAACGTTGCTCCGCTGATGTGTGCCCGTGAGAAGGGACATATTGTGAATATATGCTCAACTGCAGGAAAAGAAGTTTATGCTGGCGGTAATGTCTATTGCGCAACAAAACACGCAGTTGACGCAATAAGCAAAGGAATGCGTATTGATATGCTGAAATATGGCATTAAGGTGACGAATATCTGTCCGGGTGCAGTCGAAACTGAGTTCTCCCTTGTTAGATTCAAGAATGACCAAGAACGCGCAGATAAAACATACGAGGGCTATAAACCTCTCACCGGGGCTGATATAGCTGACCTGATTAAATTTGCTGTCTCTCTGCCTGAGCACGTTTGCATTAACGACCTTGTGGTTACTCCAAAGGCTCAAGCTAACGCAACGAATATTTTCCGTGGCGGCAAAAAATAAATTCTACGTCGTTTGGCGAGGTCGCGAGACCGGAATCTTCGAGGGCTGGGATAAATGCAAGGAGCAAATCGAAGGTTACCCTGGTGCGCAGTATAAAGGCTATCCAGATTGGGAAAAAGCTCACGAAGCTCATCAGCATAGTTATTGGCACGAAACTGCAATAAAGAAGGTTGTGACAGCCGAAAAGGAGGTCGAGCAGAGGTCTGTATCGGTCGAGGCAGAGTGTGACGCTCAAGGGCTGTTCTCTTATTGGGGATATGAGACTGACACTGGTAAAATGCTCTTCCATTCACCCGAATATCAAGATGGCAACATAAATGTTGCACAGTTTTTGGGCATCGTCCATGCAATAGCATTATTGAAAAAAATGGACAATGACACCAGACCTGTCTATTGTTGCAACGATACTGCCATTTCATGGGTAAAAAAGTCTAACTGCAACACAAACCTGTGCAGAACTTTGAACAATACCGCTGTTTTTGATTTGCTGATTAGGGCTAATCGATGGTTGGCTGAAAATCGCATCCCTAACACTATCCTCAAATGGAATACCGAGGCTTGGGGAAAAATGAAAAGAGAATTATAAGACATGACACTTTTTATTTCATTATTGACGGTTCTGATGTCTGTGCTGGGTGCTCATTCTCAACGTACTCTCGCTGACATTGACTATGAGTTGCAACGTGAAGTTGAAATAACTGAACAAGAACTTACACACTATTACACCCAGTATGCCAAAGACTACCAAAAGTTCAAAAATGAACTCAAACGCGTGAATATAATCAAATTGAAGTTCTATTCTTGTGATTACGATAAGGCTTACGACCTTTGCTATATTCTTCACGAAATTTCATATTGGTATGACATTATAGAAGAGAGATCCAAACCCGACGAGTCTAAAACGGAGATGCTGAACCGTAAAATCAAAAGGTTGAGTATGCAACTTGAGGCTCTGAGACGACTCAGACCTTCTTTGCCCCCAATCCCCGAGGTCGCAGATAGTATCGGTGACTATGCCAACGATTCGTTGTTGAGCAGACTTTATTCGATAGGTCAATACTCTGGCAAAAATTTAGGAGGACTCGACGATTGGTATGTCTTGGATGAAGAAGACCAAGAAGTCCGTGCCCGTTGTGTGAAGTCTGGTCGCAGATTGATTAAAATTTATAGGTTATATCTCCAAAAAGATTCGTTGCTGGCTGAAAACTACAAATCTTTGCTCAACGAGTTTAACAAAACATATTGGGAGTCCCGCTATACTTTCAGATTTTTGCAAAAAGATTTCTTTACCAAGCACGATTTGCCATTCCTTTATCTAATCGCAAATTATGATAAGATTGTCCATGATTACAAAAATGAAGTGAATAGGTGTGGCGAGTGGAACAAAAATCATACTAACGATATTCTGTGGATAATTCCTGTGGAATTGTTGTGTGGCTTGTTATTTGCATTTATTATTTATCATCTGTTGTTGATTCTTTGCAAAAAAAACAATAAGTGGAAAGATACCTTATGTAGAAGAAAAAGATTGTTTATTTCTGCAATCAACAGTTTTTTATGGTTGACTTTTATGGTGTTGAACCTCATATATCTACCAGTGGAATTTAGATTGTCTTCAGGCGTCAACATTTTAATTTATTTTTTGTTCATAATAGCAATACAGTTTTCCCTGATTGTCTTAGACAAAGACAACCAAATGAAATGGTCTGTAGCAATGTATATGCCTATTGCAGTGGCATGTCTGATAAATATGCTGTTGAGGCTGTTTTTTGTCTCTGATGCTATATTGAACATCGTGTTGTGTCCTACCCTGTTCGTCATTTTGGGATGGCAGTTTGATTCGCTCCGAAGAGGGTGGAATAAAGTCGAAAAGGTGGACGCTATGTTGTGCTTAGGGTCTTGCGCTGTTTTGCTTGCGTTGTTTGTTGCAAGTTTCTTCGGATTCATATATATGGCGGCTGGTGTGCTGTTTTGGTGGCAATGTATGATAATGCTCTTCCTCTATATTTATATGGCTATTGTTTTGGTCGATAGATTCGGCAAAACTATTATTATCAATCGTAAACGCAATTATTACGCAGCTATTGGCTATGTAGATGCTAACGTCGAGAAAAGTGACCTGATTCAAATCACCTGGCTTTACGAATTTATCAGAAAAGCATTGATTCCTGTGATGATAGTGTGTGCTCTGCCCTTCTGTATTTATCTATCAATGGATTTCTACAATGCAGGCGAGTGGTTCACTTACGAATTGATGAAGATTAGAACCTCGGTTAACATCGATGGAGCCAAATATTTGGAATTGTCGTGGTTCAACATAACAATGACTTTTTCCCTCTTTTTTGTGTTCAAGTATATCGTATATTTTGTAAGTTGTATATATCGGCAGATTAAGACTGAGTTGGTCAGACGAAAACGTGGCTTAGAGCACATGGACGAAGAAATGCTGAACTTCTCAATAGGCAACAATATTATTTCTATGTTCTTTTGGGCATTCTACATAACGCTGATTTGTTTGTTGCTTCACATCCCTATGAAGTCGTTGACTTTCATTTTCGCTGGCTTGGCTACTGGTGTCGGTTTCGCTTTGAAGGACGTTATTAACAATATGTTCTATGGTATGCAGCTGATGGCTGGCCGTTTGCAGGTTGGTGATTATGTCGTCTGTGATGGATACAGAGGTGCGGTAAAAAGTATTTCCTACCAAACAACGCAGATGTTGACCGAGGAGGGCGCTATGGTCAATTTTGGAAATGCTGACCTTTTCAGCAAAAATTTCCAAAACCTGACACGACATAATCCTTACGAGCTTAGCAGGGTCACTTTCTATGTGTTGTATGACGCAGACCTTAAAAAGGTTGAACGTATTGCTAAAGAGGCAACTAAAGAACTGAACTCAATAGACAAATTGGGAAGACCTTTGTTGTCCCCAATAAACGATGTCGTCGTTGAATTCCGCGAGATGGGAACTTTAAGTTTGGAGATGGCTGTCAAATTCGGAGTGCTGGCAGAGAAACGAACTGCTTTCCTCCCTGTGGTGAGAAAGGCTGTCTTCCTCAAATTGGATAAAGAAAATCTATTATATACAAACGTCTCCGTGAAAGATAT
>JAGHVI010000020.1 GCA_018064385.1 Candidatus Minthenecus merdequi | reverse complement strand
CCGCACGCGACATGCAGGACACATTCTTCATCGAGAAGAACCCTGACATACTGCTGCGCACACACACATCATCAGTGCAGACACACGTGATGACAACGCAGGAACCTCCAATCCGTGTCCTATGTCCGGGGCGTGTGTATCGCAACGAAGCAATATCTGCCCGCGCACACTGCTTCTTCCATCAGGTCGAGGGACTGTATATTGACAAGAACGTATCGTTTGCCGACCTGAAACAGGCACTGCTGTACTTTGCACGCGAGATGTTCGGTGAGGAGACGCAGATACGCCTCCGCCCATCGTACTTCCCATTCACCGAGCCTTCGGCAGAGATGGACATATCGTGCAACATCTGCGGCGGCAAAGGCTGCGCATTCTGCAAGCAAACAGGATGGGTTGAGATTCTGGGATGTGGTATGGTTGACCCCAACGTACTGGAAGCCTGTGGCATAGACTCGAAAGTGTATAGCGGTTATGCTTTCGGTATGGGTGTTGAGCGAATTACCAATCTGAAATATCAGGTTAAGGATCTTCGTCTATTTTCTGAAAACGACATACGTTTCCTCGAACAGTTCAAGTAATCAAATAACAAACAAAATAATTATGAAAACAGTATTCCGTATTTTATTGTGTGTTGCCATAGTTATTATGGCTTACCTTTGTGTCACAAGCATCACGACACCAATAAAATTTGACGAGACACGAGCCGCTCGTGAAAAAGTCATCATTCAAAAACTCACAGACATTCGTAATGTACAGATTGAGTACAAAAAACTCAAAGGTCACTATTGTCCATCAGCCGACCAGTTGGTTGATTTTATCGAGAATGGCAAAATGCCTTTGGTTCTGAAGGAAGGTACACTCACCGATGAGCAACTCAAAAACGGTTTAACAGAGGAATCTGCATTAGCTATTGTTCGCAGCGGTAATGCGAAAGCCATAGCTGAAAATGGACTTGAGAACTTCCGCCGCGACACAAGTTTCGTTACAGTCTATGAAGCACTCCTTGCTGAGAAATACACTTTGGACGAAGCGAAAGAGATTGTATATGTTCCTTTTGCAAAGAACAAAGAGAAATTTATGTTTGATACAGCAAGTTACACCAACACAACGACAGGCAACGTCACTCCTCTCGTGCAAGTTGGTACAGAATACGACACATATCTTGGCGACCTCAATCATCAGCAACTCGTCAACCTAAAAGATATGGAACGTAAACTTCAAGAAAAAAAGGAAGACAAATTCTTAGGACTTCGTTTTGGTTCTGTTATTGAGTCAAACAACAACGCTGGAAACTGGGAATAAAATATCAAGCACCAACAATAGCGCTGGTCGGGTCTGTGACTCGTCCAGCAATTGTTGTATTATGGGGAAGGGTGATTTTGCAGTTGTTCCAACGTCTCTTATAGACAATGATAACGCACATCTTTTTCTTCCTCAGTGTAGTGTATGCGCTTCAAATCCAAAGCTTTGTATTCATCCACTAACAGACTCGATGACACTTATTGCAGATAGTACTGATTGGGATGAATCTTGCTCGTGCCACGAAATAGAACCATTAGTTGTAGATTGTATAGTCTATAATGCTGACTCGGTACACACTGCATTGTATGAGAACAGGTTCTACATTGCAGTCCTGAAGGACAACATCTTAGCATATATCAATATGTTTTTATCGAATTGTTTCGAGGATGCATTGTATTACACCCTCGCAACATACAAAGCAGTAGGTTTCGACAGAATGAGACATCCACTCACAGTACGGGGAGAAATTAACAAAGTTGATTTCAAAAAATATTTCGTACGATGCGTATAATAAGCGGAAAATTCAAAGGCAGGCATTTCAGTCCGCCATCGAACATAACAGCCAGACCCACGACAGACTTTGCCAAAGAGTCTCTTTTCAACCTAATCAGCAACGAGATGGACATCGAAGGCATTACGGCATTAGACCTCTTTGCAGGAACAGGCAGCATCAGTTACGAACTAATATCACGTGGTGCAGCATACGTTACTTCAGTCGAAATGGCACAGACACAATTGGCATATATACACAAGGTTTGTGAGTTGCTAAAGATTGACAACCTCCGTATTGTCAAACAAGAGGTTTTTCGCTTCATAGACAACACACAGGTTTCGTACAATCTTGTTTTTGCCGATCCACCATACCAACTGCCGAACATAAAGAATCTGCCAGACCATATATTGGCACACAAACACGTCAAGCCTGGAGGATTATTGATTGTAGAACATGGATTGAAGACGTCATTCGAAGACCACCCTGCATTTTACCAGCACCGCAATTACGGCAACGTACACTTCTCATTCTTCAGACAGGAAGAGACAGAATAAACAATGACACTGAAACAGGAGACAACACGTTCATTCATTTGGAACTTTCTTGATAAAGTTGGCTATCAGGTTATCGCCTTGATAGTCGGCATTTTTACGCTCCGTCTCCTGACACCTACCGATTTTGGGTACACAGGTGCGCTCGCTGTATTCACAATGCTGAGCAACATTCTTATAGAAAGTGGATTCACTGCAGCACTTGTTCGTCGTCCAGTCAATAATGACCGAGAATATACTGTTGCACTACTGTTCAACATAATGTTAAGTCTTTTGCTGTACAGCATACTCTATTTCACAGCGGGTACAATTGCAGAATACTTCAATATGCCACCACTTACCACATTGGCACGCATATTATTCCTTGCCATAATCATTAACTCGTTTACTATTGTACAAAACGTAATACTGACCAAGGAACTGCAATTCAAGAAAATGACCATTGCGAACCTTAGTGGAATGGTAGTATCAGCTGTAATCACCTTGTGGATGGCAGCAAGAGAATATCATTACTGGGCACTCGCAGCGCAACAGATATCTCAAGTACTGGTCAAAACATTATTGCTATGGATACTATCCTCGTGGCGTCCGGTAGCTATTAGTTGGAACGATTTCAGCATTATTCGCGAAATTCTCTCGTTCAGTGCGCTATTGATACTTTCATCGACTATAACAACCATAGTGAAATACATATACACTATATATATCGGTCCACGATACAGCACTGAAGAAGTGGGATACTACTCTCAAGCATATAAATACCACCAAATACCGCATATGGTCATCTCTTCATCAATTGGAGGAGTTGCCTATTCCGTTCTATCGAAATTGAACAATCAACCTCAGCGACAGATGGTTTACATACATCGTATAATGAAGATGACAGCATTCATAACACTGCCAGTCATGCTTGGTTTTTACGGAGTAAGCGAGAACTTCGTACATGTCATCATAACCGACAAATGGATGCCACTTCTACCCTACCTTCGTCTTTTACTGATAGGCGGAATCTCTATGCCATTCATATCGATGTATCTACAGATATTCAATGTATTCGGGAAGCCCAAGTTTAATTTCATAACTGAATTTTTGAGAAATCTTCTCATTATCCTCTTTCTTATACTATTGAACGACACCATAACAGACATTCTATACGGCTATATTGCTTCGAGTTACATCGCAATGATAGTTATGGCGATAATTATTTCCCGAGTGACAGGTTACTCATTTATCGACCAAATACGACACTTTGTGCCGTATTTGCTGCTTGCTGTAATCATGTGCCTTACTGTATTCTACATTCCATCGTATATACACTGCAACGCAGGTATTCAGTTAATAATCCAGATTGTTACAGGAGGTGTCATATACCTTGGACTGGCACTGCTTCTACGTCTTGAAGTTATGACAAACATCAAAGAGACATTACACAATAAAGAATAAAAACATGCACACAACACCAATACAAGTACGATTTAACGATGCCGATGCACTCGGACACATAAATAACGCAGTCTATCTCACCTATTTTGATATGGGCAAAACAGACTATTTCTCAATGCTTCACCGCCGTTGTTATTACACCGAACCTATTGACATCATTGTCGCCCACGTAGATATAGACTTCAAGGCACAGGGAATGCTCGGCGAGCCATTGGAAGTACGTACCGAAATAACACATATCGGCAACAAGAGTATGAACATTCACCAGCAGGTTGTCAACCACGAGTCGGGCGAAATCAAATGCGAGGGCAACACCATTATGGTAGGATATGATTTTACGAATCACTGTTCAGCACGTATAAGCGACAATTGGCGCAACGCAATAACAAACAACGATAATAACAAACAACGATAATAACAAATAAAAGGAATAACACTATGAACAATTCACCTCTTTCAAAAACTAACTACATTATCATCGGCATCTCGGTGTTAATCATCATCGTAGGATTTGCCCTTATGGGTGGCAGTTCGACCGAAATCGAGTTCAACCCTGATGTTTTCTCGTTCCGTCGTATCACTCTTGCTCCAATTGTATGTATGATTGGTTTTATCGGTATGATAGTTGGTATAATGATTCACCGCAAAAGATAAAAAACTATGAATTGGCTCGAATCAATGATATTGGGTCTTATTCAAGGTCTGACCGAATTTCTCCCAGTCAGTAGCAGCGGACACTTGACCATAGGTCAGGAACTTTTGGGGCTCAACACCTCTGCAGCCGACAATTTGTTATTTGACATTGTCGTCCACGCTGCCACTGTGCTTTCGACAATAGTTGTTCTGTGGCACGAAATCTCACATTTGTTTGTCGGTACATTTTCCACGCCAAAATGGAATGCCGAAAAGGAGTATGTTGCCAAGATATTCCTATCGATGGTTCCTGTGTTTGTTGTTGGAATGTTCTTCAAAGAACAAGTTGAGGAAATCTTTGGTTCTGGACTTCTTGTTGTCGGTATTTGCCTAACAATCACAGCATTGTTACTTGGTTTTGCCTATTATGCAAAACCACGAACAAAAGAAAAAATAACCTGGCTTGATTCATTTATCATAGGTATAGGACAAGCCATCGCTGTTCTTCCTGGACTGTCGCGTTCAGGCACAACAATAGCCACAGGACTTCTGCTTGGCGACCGCAAAGAACAGGTTGCACAATTCTCATTCATTATGGTTCTTATCCCTGTTCTCGGTCAAGCACTTCTCTCGGCTCTTGACATTGTCAAAGACCCTACGACTATTTCTGGAATAGGTATTGTCCCTGTTGTAGTTGGCTTTCTATCAGCATTTATAGCTGGTGCTTTTGCCTGCAAGTTTATGATAGAACTTGTCAAACGAGGTCGCCTAATATGGTTCTCTGCATATTGTTTCATCGTCGGAATCATTGTCATCATATCTTCAATTATATAGTAAAGGGTGGTTCTATTAATTATGTTTTTAAGTTACAAGGCGAATGGTTCATAATTGGACGCTTTTGAATTTATTTTTTGATAAATTACGCTGCACCTCAG
>JAGHVI010000121.1 GCA_018064385.1 Candidatus Minthenecus merdequi | reverse complement strand
GAGACGATTTTGAAGTTTATTTTTAGCAAATTGCTGTGCGAAAGAAGGGAGCATAGCGGGCTATGTGACCGACTGACAAGCAGCAAGATGCAAAAATAAATTCAAAAGCGTCCAATTATAAACCATCCTTTGATATAACATACAAACATAATTAATAGAACCACCCTTAACTGCTGCGATATATGAACACCAATTATGCCGCAGCGCGGCATCACAAATATAGGATGATAATTGCTCTGGGCTGGTTGTCGAATATAGAAATTGATTATTCACTATTGAACTATGCTGATATACAATATCGTTATTTGGCTTTACAAATTTGTTATTTTTGTTGTCTCGCTCTTCAATCCTGTCATTCGCGGAATGCGGCAGGGCGAAGCAAAAACCCTTTCAATAATAAAGAGTTCACGCCGCAAGGGCGAACGCTGGATTTGGGTTCACGCTGCTTCGTTGGGCGAATTTGAACAGGGGCGTCCACTCATAGAAAGAATAAAAAAAGAGCATCCTGAATACAAGATTTTGCTCACGTTTTTCTCGCCATCAGGCTACAATGTGCGCAAAAATTACGACAAGGCAGATATAATATGCTATCTTCCATTGGATACTCCAACTAATGCCAAACGTTTTGTCGAGACTGTCAGACCTGAAAAAGTTTATATAATAAAATACGAATTTTGGTTGAATTACCTCTCCGCCCTGCGGAAACACAACATCGAAACATACCTCATCTCGGCTATCTTCCGCGAAAATCAGCCATTCTTCAAATGGTATGGGGGAATATTCAGAAAATGCCTGACTACCTTCAAAAGAATTTATGTTCAGAACGAAGAGTCTATGCGACTACTGAAAGGTATTGGACTGACGAACATCGAAGTGGCAGGCGATACAAGGTTTGACCGCGTGTCAGACATTGCCAAAGCGGCTAAACAATTGCCAAAAGTAGCTGAATTTGCCTGCAATCACAAAACCATAGTGGTGGGCAGTTCGTGGCAGCCTGACGAAGCGTTGCTGCTGCCGTACATCAACGAAAAATGCAAAAAAGAAGTCCGAATGATTATCGCACCTCACCATGTTGAAAAAGAAAGAATAGACGAACTCACTTCTAATCTGTCTTGCAGATACATTCTTTACTCCGATGTTAACGAAGCAACGGTAATGGATGCCGATGTGCTGGTAATAAACACCATCGGCATATTGTCTTCTATATACCAATATGGTCAGGTGGCGTACATTGGAGGTGGTTTCGGAGTAGGAATACATAACACTCTCGAAGCAGCTGTTTGGGGAATGCCTGTCATATTCGGACCGAATTACAAGAAATTCAAAGAGGCATGCGAACTTATCGAATGCGGTGGAGCAACAAGTATAAACAATCAGGAAAGTTGCCACAGAGCATTGGACAGTTATTCAGAATCAAACAGCAATCCAGCCAACGCAGCTAAAAACTATGTAGAATCGCACATCGGTGCAACAGATATAATATACAAAGAAACATTAGGGTGGTTCTATTAATTAGGTTGAGACGATTTTGAAGTTTATTTTTAGCAGATTGCTGTGCGGAGGAAGGGAGCAATGCGGGCATTGTGACCGACTGA
>JAGHVI010000078.1 GCA_018064385.1 Candidatus Minthenecus merdequi | reverse complement strand
CCCACCAAACCACTAACCTCCAAACCACTAATCTCCAATCATTACCCCCCCAGCCTTAGTTCCTCAAAAATTCATTTTGAGGTTTTGATTAATCAACACCTGCGCCCTGAAAGAGGCAAAAGCACTATAACCCCACAAATTTCAACCGATACCGACTTTTCGTCCCCTTACAGATTACGGAAAGGAGCATCTGATTGAATGATTTCCACATTCTTATAACCAATAGACCTTATGTAGTCACGTATTGACGCAGCTGTCAACTGACGATCAAGATTTGGTCCGATAACCACACGACGAAGTGCTTGTCTTGGAAGAAACACCCTGACATACGGAATAATAAGATTATTCTTGAGACGAAACTCAGGCTTTTGGAAAGGAAGAGTAATAAAACGCACCTCCTTCTCATATTCATAATATGAATTTTTGATTTGCCCTAAAATAATTGTGCAAACCACAACAATTTGCAGGACAATATCACTCATTTGGCTCTGAGAATGTTTCTTGGCAAGATAATAATCCATTAGCCTTCGCAGACTCTCCTCCGCTGCCTCCTGAGAATATAGGCATGGGCATATAAACCTTAGATGCTGCTTCAGCACCTGAGAATCAAATCCCAATGCGATACCATCACCCTTATTTCCATACGTTGACCACATAGGAATAGAATCGTGTTCCTTAGAAAACGAAACGATATTCATACGTTCCAACTCGCCAAGTTCATCGACAATTCTGTCATACGAATTGATTTTCATCTTATCAAACACCTCACGCATCATCTTTTTACCTAATTCAATTTCACTGACATCATTAAGATAACGCGAATCGGTAGCAAAAAGCAGAATTGCCCTTTCCTCACTCTCTGGTTTACGAATCAGTATCTCGCTGAAAAGAGCCTTAACCGATGAATAGTGATATAGAATAGGAATCTCCTGCACATTAAACCATGGGTCATACATAAAATCCATAAGAGATTCTGTCTCCGCAAGGAAACTCTCATCAAAAAGTCTGGTTGTACTGGTTTTTTCCATATTTTGTTTTTTTATAAAATTACTCAAATTTCGCATATTCAGCCTGAAAGGCTGTACTATGAGTAACCGAGCACATAGTGCTCGGAAATTACTGCTATATTTTGAACACCCAACCTATAAGACCTCTAAATTGTTGCACGCTAACCCTTGTAAAGACAAAGTCTGCTCTCTACGAGGAATATATGTCCCATCAGTTATATTCCTCCTTTGTTGAGACTCATCTCAATCAAGCCGCAAAGTTACTGATTTTCCACGAAAACGCCAAAACATTTCAGAAAAAAAACAAAGTTGGTAAAAAAAATCTCACAATTCTTGCGAGTATAAAAAAAAAGTCGTACCTTTGCACCGCAAAAACATATTAACAAAAACAACACAACAACTATGAAAAAGTTTTTATTCGCTTTGGCTGCAATAGCAATATTGACAGCATGCAAAAATGATGACAAAAATGAGCCTGTAGATCCAATACCAGACCCAGATCCAGTGCCAACAGCTGACACCATTAAATGTGCCAACAATGCCTTCACTGTCGTAACATACGAAGAGACAGGCCTTGAAGTGACCACAGAGGTATTGAAACGCAATGCAGTTATCGAGGAATACACAGGTATCAACTGCGGTTACTGCCCAGAAGATCACAAAATCGTCAACGACATTATGGCAGAATATCCAAACCAAGTGTTCGGTATCAACATCCACTGTGGCACTTACGCTGCGAACACCTATACCACAACCGAGGGTAATGCTTACCTTGGCATAGCAACAGACCTCACAGGCTTCCCTGCCGGCTCTGTCAACCGCCACTCGTTCAGTGGTAAATACACTCTGAACCGTGGTGCATTCAAGCAGGCAGCCGAGAGACTTATTGCTATGGACGCTCCAGTCAACCTCGCTGCAACAGCCGAGATTGACAAAGCTACTCGCACTCTCACTGTCAAGGTTCGTGGCTACTTCACTGCAGCACAGACCGTAGCATCCAATTCACTCTACGCATTCATTCTACAGGACAACGTAATTGGTCAGCAAGGTGGAGCGAGCGGCAACCCAGACCAGATTGTTGAAGGCGGCAAATACCGTCACATGCACATGCTCCGCACTTGCATCACAGGCACTTGGGGACAGGAGATTACAAACATCGCTCAAGGCAGTTCTTTCAACAGAACATACACCTATACAATTCCTGCACAGCTTGGCATAAAACCAATTGATGCTGTACTCGAAGACCTCAAGGTTGTTGTATGCGTAGCCGAGGGTCAGAAAGAAATTCTTCAAATTATCGAACCTGAGATGAAATTAAAATAATACACGTCAAACAGTTATACTGTCTATAAACAAGGAGCCCGTCCTGCGAAAAGGAGGGGCTCCTTTTATTTTATTCATTTGAGAAAAAAATAATCAAAATTTTTCTTTGCTATTTCGAGAAAAAGTATTACCTTTGCAACTTGAATTGATGATGGTTGAACCCTATGTTTTAACAACATTCAAATAAACTGAATGTAAGTACTTTGCACAAAACACCATGAAAAAAATTATACTCATCTTTGCGTTTGTCTCGTTACTGTTCTCGCTCTCCGCACAGCGCGACTCTCGTATTCATTTGGATAGATATAGAGCAATGCACCAAGCTCTCCGCTTCAAATTGTTAGGCGGATACATACTCCCAATAACGGGCTATGGTACACTACCCAAAGAGTCACCATCTTTTGGTGCCGAGATAGGATATGAATTCTTCACCAACAACAACAAAGATTGGACAGTTCAATGGCGTAGACCTATTTTTGGTATTGCTCTACAGACCACATATTTGGGAAATCCAAAAGAAATGGGTTGGGAAATTGCACTCTACCCATACGTTCGTTGGGAATTGTTAACCTTGGAATGGGAAAAGAATAGAAATTTTGTTCTTAGCGCACGATTAGGTTTGGGATTGGCAGCAATGACCGAAACAAACCCATTCAACACATCCCATTTTGGATTTTTTGGCAATTTTGGACTGGAAGGACATTTTAAGTTGACAGATTACGATTGGATAATGCTTGAGATTGGTTTTCAGAAAACCAATAACGGCAGGCTCTATTCCAAACACAATTCACCAAACATTTCGCCTATCGTATCACTTGGCTACTCGTTTCATTTTGGTGGATATCAAGAACGTCCGACCAACGAGCACAGAAGTGCTTATACAAGGGGTCTGCCATACGACTTTATGTTAGACATTGGAATGGATGCAGGATTCAGGGATAAAGATCAATATTCGTGGAAAGATGTACCAGTCAAGACAAGTCTCCACATTGGTTATTTAAGCAAAATCACCAACTGCTGGGCAACAGGTGTTGGTTTGGATGTTGACATTGTAGCACGATCTGAGGAAAGCGGTTTATCATTTGACAAACGTTTCAGACCAGGTATTGCTTGGTCCAACAAATTTACTATGAATCGTTTTCGCATTCTCTTTGATTGGGGTCTATTCATATACGACCCTGAGCGTCCAAGCAAATATTTCTACGAATACAACATCCTGTTTGGCAGGCATGCCTGGAACTACTATCGTGTCGGAGTTGGTTGGCGTCTTTATGACAACCTCGTTTTTCAAATAGTCATTCACTCGCAAGGATTTAGGTGCGACTACACTGGCTTCGGACTTTCATACGAAATTCCATTCAAGATGGGCAAATTTGTTGATGGTAAAACAAGGAAATCGAAGAATTACCAAATTTGGCACGAAGAATATGAAGATGGCATTCCTCACAATTATATTCACAAAGTCATCGAATAACTAACGAGAGACAGATGTGAATCAAGGGCGGCGGAATTCTGATAAGATTATAGCTGTAGCAATCGAAACATTCAAAGACTCAGATGTTGGTGTGTTTGTCGGAAAAGATGGAATCAAAAGCCGATTGTCAACCAACTGAGACAGAGACTCAGAAATTCCGTTACCCTCGTTACCCATCACAATCACTACCCCATTCTTCTCAATTTGGGTCTCATATAGGCTTTCACCATTAAGAAAAGTGCCATAGATTTTCCACCCCTCGTTGTGCATTTTTTTCAAAACATCAGCCAAATTACAATAACAAAGATTCACTCGAGCAATAGCACCCATCGTTGATTGTACCACCTTTGGATTATAGACATCCGCTGTCTCGTAGGAACAGAGAATCTGATGCACCCCAAACCAATCAGCAGTACGAATTATCGTACCAAGATTGCCTGGGTCTTGTATTGTATCAAGAGCCAAAACAATATCAGACGATAAATTCACGGATTGCGGTCTCCTATCAAAAACACCATAAACAGCAGATGGTGTATTCAGCATCGATATTTTGCCCATTTCATCGGCTGTCACATCAACGATTTCGCAAGCCAAACCAGTCAAAATACGACTATTTTCCTCAATCCACGACTGTTTAGCCACCAATGAACGCACCTCAAAATGCGAAATCAAGTCACGCACCAACCTATCACCCTCGGCTACAAACACCCCATACTCATCTCTGAATTTCTTGTTTTTCAACGAATTGAAATACTTTTGTCGGCTTCTGGAAAGCATAAGAAAAATTTTTTTATTAATCAATAAAATTGTCGGCAAATATAGCAAAAAATCAGCGGATTTTTCGTATCTTTGTCATTATATTGAAGAAGATTTTTTTCGGCAAGTGCATCCTTATATAAAAACATCTATCCTTGTGCTCATCATCATAACATTGAGCAGCTGCAAATATCTCAGATATGTGCCCGAAGACGAGTACCTGCTGAAGAAAGTCAAAATAAAAAGCGACAAGATATTTGATGACGGCACAAACCTTGCAAGTTACGTACACCAGTCACCAAACAACTATTTTATGGGCATTGGTCGTTTGAAACTTGCAATGTATAGCATTTCGGACACATCAAAACACACCACAGGACATAACTGGCTAAGAAAAGTCGGTGAACCTCCGGTCATCTACGACTCGCTCAAACGCAAAGACAGCGAAGAAGAACTCAGGAAAGTGATGTACAACAAGGGCTACTTGAGTGCGGAAGTCACCTCAGACACTACAATAGAAGGGCGTCAGATTTCCGTCACCTACCACATCAAAACGAATAAGCCACACGTCATTCGCCACTACGTCACATCATTGCCCGACACGAACGCTATGGCAGTTATTAAGCGGAGGTCGGAACGCGACCATAGACCAGAATATGGTGATTTGTTAGATGCAGACCAACTGAATAAAGAACGGGAACGCATTACCAAATATCTGAGAGACAACGGCTACTACAACTTCACAAAAGAGTTGTTGTTCTTTGCAGTGGACACAAGTTGTCGAAACAATATGGTTGATGTTGAGTTGCAACTCCAGCCATCGTTTGTTCAAAGTGACTCGGTCCTGCAGATGATATTCACCAAACCCAAGATTACAAAGGTTACAATTCTTTCGCTCAAAGACAACCAGTACTCCAATCTAAAGCAACTCAATCTTGACACCGTCATATACAATGGTTACGTCTTTCTCAGCGACAAAAGCGACAAAATTTTTCGTCCGAAATCAATAATTGAGAAAATCTGCTTTTCACCAGGCGACACATACCACGAATTTTTGGTCAATCGGACATACGAACTTCTCAACTCAATGCCGGCAATCAAATATGTCAACATCATCTTCTCGTCAGTCGAAAACGGCAACTTGGCGTGCACCATCATCGTCTCGCCGAACAAGCCACACACTCTTGACGCACAGTTTGACTTCACCTATTCAGATGGAGAGATTGGAGTTATGCCTGGTCTTGGATATTCAAACAACAACATATTTCACGGTTCTGAAATATTGAAAGTCAACGCAAATGGAGGATGGGAAGGTTTTGGCTCGGTTAACAATATGCAGCATACTTGGAAAGTAGGAGGAGGTGTCTCGCTCACCTTTCCAAAATTGGCATTGCCTATCAGCGAGAATCTGAAAAGGATGAAAGTAGGTAAAACCGAGGTTGCACTATCAACCAACTACGAAAACAAAATGGAATACACACGCGCCATATTCAGCAGTGCATTCAAATACCACTGGACACGCCGACGCATACAATATTCCTGGAATGTCATTGACCTGAGTTTCATCAAAATGGGGAATATCAGCGAATCATTCCGCAAGAAATACCTTACGCCAGAATCGAGTGTACGTTTCAGTTACGAGGATAACTTCATAATGCGTATGGGAATGACAATAGGCTATACAAATAGGATAAACCAGAACTCAGATATGACCTACTACACAATACGTGCGGGTGCAAAAATTGCAGGCAACCTGTTGTATGGTATCAGCAACATAGTCAACCAGGAGAAGAACAAAGACGGACAATACGAAATTTTCGGAATACCATACGCACAGTTTGCGAAAGCTGATTTTGACTATGCCCACAACATTAAATTTCACGACAACGTCAGGTTTGTCATTCATGCAGGCATAGGTGTAGTTATTCCATACGGCAACACAACAATCATACCATACGAGGAGCGATATTTCTCAGGAGGAGCCAACTCAACACGCGGTTGGGCATCACGCACCCTTGGACCAGGGTTTTACAACCAAATCAGCAGACACGACTTTATGAACCAGACAGGCGATGTCAAGATGGATTTTAACCTGGAACTCCGCGCAAAGGCTTTTTGGAAACTGGAACTTGCAGCATTTCTGGATGCAGGCAACGTTTGGACAATAAAAGAGTACGAGCAACAGCCGGGTGGTGCGTTTTATTTTGACACTTTTTACAAACAGTTTGGTGTAGATTATGGCTTTGGCATAAGGTTGAATTTTGACTTTCTCGTAGTAAGGCTTGATTTAGGAATAAAGATTTACGATCCAAGTCGCATAGAATCTGAGCGTCTGCGCAATAATCCCAAATGGAGCGAAGATTGCGCATTGCATTTTGCCATTGGGTATCCTTTTTAGAACAAAAAACAACAAAACAATAATATCAAAAGAAGATGAAAGCAAAATTTATTCTGCTGGTGGCGTTGGTAGCTATCGGCGTTGTTCAGGCAAACGCCTGCACAAATTTCTTGGTCGGAAGGAAAGCTTCTGTTGATGGTTCAACAATGATTTCCTACTCTGCCGACTCATATTGGCTCTACGGAGCATTGTACCACTACCCTGCCGCAAAATATCCAGCAGGCACAAAAATGGATGTTTATGAGTGGGATACTGGCAAGTACCTTGGACAAATCGACCAGGCAAGCGAGACTTACAATGTCATCGGCAATATGAACGAATATCAGGTAACAATTGGAGAAACCACATACGGTGGTCGTGAAGAGTTGGTTGACACAACTGGCTTGATAGACTACGGCAGTCTGATATACATCACGTTGCAACGTTCCAAGAATGCTCGTGAAGCAATCTACAACATGGTTAAATTGGTAGAAAAATATGGTTATTGCAGCGAAGGAGAATCCTTTTCGATTGGCGATCCAAAAGAGATATGGATACTCGAAATGATAGGCAAAGGTCCTGGTCGGAAAGGTGCAGTATGGGTTGCACGCCGTCTGCCGGACGACTGTGTGTCAGGTCATGCCAACCAAGCACGCATCACCACATTCCCTCTCGAAACAAAGAAAGACAAAACCACAATCTCAAGCAAAAACCTGAAGCGCATACACGAGCCACAGATTACCACAATCTACTCGTCTGACGTTATAGCCCTTGCCCGTGAAAAAAAATACTTCAGCGGAAAAGACGAAGAATTCAGTTTCAGCGATACCTACAATCCATTGGATTTCAGCGGAGTACGTATCTGCGAAGCACGCGTTTGGCAGTTTTTCAACCGTTGCGACCCTAAATTGATGGAAAAGTACATCTCATACATTGAATGCAAAACCAAAGAGCGTATGCCATTGTGGATTAAGCCAAACCGTCAGATAGGCGTATGGGACGTCAAAGACGCAATGCGCGACCACTACGAGGGCACACCATGGGATACGAGCAAAGGTATGGGTACTGGCGGTTTTCAGTCAGTATATCGTGCAACACCGCTCTTCTACAAGAGCAGTGAAGGCACTGAGTATTTTCACGAGCGTCCTGTTGCAACACAGCAGACAGGGTTCACATTCGTGGCTCAGATGCGCAGTTTTCTTCCTCGTCAGATAGGTGGTATTCTTTGGTTCGGTGTTGACGACGCCACCTGCAACATTTACTTACCAATATATTGTTGCACAAACCACGTACCAGAATCGCTGAGCGAGGAGACTGCCAATATGTTCAAATTCTCGTGGAATTCAGCATTCTGGGTAAACAACTGGATAGCCAACATGGTTTACTATCGCTACAGCGACCTGATGCCAGAGGTCAAAGATCGTCAGATAGCATTTGAAAAGAAACTATACGAAGAGACAACTGAGATGGACAAAAAAGCACAACTGATTCTACGCGACAAACCTGACCAGATTGTCAAAATATTGACCGAATATTCGAACTCAAAGGCAGACCAGGCACTGAAAGAGTGGCGCAACCTTGGCGAATATCTTATGGTCAAATATGTTGATGGTGTGGAGAAAGGAATGGAGAATGGTCGTTTCAAGATGAACAACAAAGCCATTCCTGGCGAGGTTATCCGCAAGGGTTATAGTCAGGAATACATTGAAAGCAACCTTGTCAAGCCTAATCCTGAACGCTTCCGTGCGAAGACAAAAGCTGAAATGGATAAACGTAAATAAACAAATATATTATGAAAAAGTTAACATTATTATTATCGCTGTTTATGGCAACACTTGCTTTTGGACAGAATCCATTTTTCGAGACATCGAAGAATCTTCATGGTGCTTTTCAGTTCGACAAACTGAAAAACGAGCACTTTATGCCTGCTGTTGAGGAGGGCATCAAGCGTCACAACGCAGAGATTGACGCTATCGTCAACAATCCTAAGCCCGCAACATTCGAAAACACCATTGTGGCACTTGAAAACTCAGGTCGTCTGTACAACCATGTTCTCACCATTTTCTATGGTCTCAACAGTGCAGAGACAAATGACGAGATGCAGGACATCGCAATGAAACTCTCCCCAATCCTCACAAAACACGGAATGGAGATTTCGATGAACGAGAAACTTTTTGCACGTATAAAGACTGTATATGAGCAACGCGACAAACTGAAACTTAATACAGAGCAGATGCGCCTTCTCACCGAAACTTATCGTTCGTTTGCTGAAGGTGGAGCTGACCTTCCAAAAGACAAAAAGGCTCAGTACGAAAAACTTGCTGAGCGTCTTAGCAATGCGACAACAATGTTTGGACAGAATGCCCTCAACGAGGTAAACAACTGGACAATGTATGTAGAGCCAGAGCGTCTGAAAGGAGTTCCAGAGGACCTCATTGCGACCTTTAGCGAGAATGCCAACAAGGCTAAGCGTGAAGGCTTCTGTCAACTTACACTCCGTCCTACATGCTACATTCCTGTAATGCGTTATTGCAAGGATCGTATGCTACGTCGCGACCTTTGGATGGCATTCAATTCTCAGTGTATCCAAGGCAGTAAATTCGATAACACAGAGAACATCCGCGAGATAGTCAACTGCCGTCTTGAAATTGCAAACATCTTTGGATACAAGAATTATGCAGAGTATTCACTTCGAGACAAGATGGCTGAGAATCCTGAAAATGTATATAACCTACTCAAGCAGCTTACCGAGGCATATATGCCAGTAGCGAAGAAGGAACTTGCAGAACTTCAAAGATGTGCAACTGGCACTGGTGCGAACTTCACTCTTATGCCATGGGATATGTCGTTCTATGGCAACATACTGAAAACTCAAAAATTCAATGTAAACGACGAGATTACAAAGCCTTACTTTGAACTTGAAAATGTTAAACGTGGCGTTTTCAGCCTTGCGACACGCCTTTATGGTCTTAATTTCAAGAAAGTCAACATTCCAGTATATCACAAAGACGTTGAAGGATGGGAAGTTACAGATGCTAAAGGCAAATACGTTGCACTGCTCTATACCGACTTTCACCCACGTGCAGGAAAGCGCGCAGGTGCTTGGATGACAGAGTACAAAGGTCAGTGGAAAGAAGGCAAGAAAGATTCTCGCCCACACATTACAATAGTAATGAACTTCACCGAGCCAACCAAAGATAAGCCAGCACTCCTCACGTTCGATGAAGTTGAGACCTTCCTCCACGAGTTTGGTCATGCCATTCATGGAATGGTAACAGAGTGTACTTATTACTCACTGTCAGGAACAAATGTTGCACGCGACTTTGTAGAACTCCCATCACAATTCAACGAGAACTATGCTATTGAGAAAGAGTTTCTTGACACATGGGCAGTTCATTATCAGACAGGCGAGAAGATTCCAGCAGATCTGATTCAGAAACTTGTTGATGCAGCAAACTTCAACTGCGGTATAGGGTGTCTCGGTCAAGTATGCTTCGGCATGCAGGATATGGCATTTCATACTATGACTAAGCCATTCAAGGGCGATCCTCTACAAGTAGAAATGTCGTCAACGGCTAAGTGCACAGTAACTCCACAGATACCGGGTACAGGTCGTTGCGAATCGTTTACCCATATTTTCTCTGGTGGCTATGCAGCAGGTTACTATTCTTACAAATGGGCTGAGGTTCTTGATGCAGATGCATTTGCATTCTTCAAACAGAATGGCATTTTCGATAAAGCGACAGCTACATCGTTCCTGAACAACGTCCTCAAACGTGGTAACACAGAGCCAGCAATGACACTCTACAAACGTTTCCGCGGCCAGGAGCCAACCATTGACGCTCTTCTCCAAAGAAATGGCATTAAAAAGTGATTATAGTCTATGAAAAAAAACGTCCTGCCAAGTTGGCAGGACGTTTTTTTGTCTATAGGTTAGTATGAATTAAGGTGAGTTCTATTTAATAGAACCAACCGCCCTTATTTTGCTGGTGCGCGGTAGATGACCTGAGTCATACAATGCGCTGCTCCGTAACCCTGAATTAAGTTTTCGAGAGGCACCCACTCAACGGTCACGTTATTGTCACGGAAAGCCTTTTGAAGTTCCTCAGACTGACCTCCAACAGCCATAATATGACGAGGAGATATGGTGAGGTAGTTGTTAGCGTAGTGAAGTTCGTCTTGACGGTTAATTTTGATGATTTTATA
>JAGHVI010000009.1 GCA_018064385.1 Candidatus Minthenecus merdequi | reverse complement strand
CAGTCGGTCACAATGCCCGCATTGCTCCCTTCTTTCGCACAGCAATCTGCTAAAAATAAACTTCAAAATCGTCTCAACCTAATTAATAGAACCACCCTTATATTCATTAATCACCGAATCTTTTCAAAATATCATTGTATGCCTCAATCCTGCGGTCGCGAAAGAAAGGCCACCATCTACGCACATTTTCGGAGTGTTGCAGGTCAATATCCACGACCTTCAACCATTCATCGTCCGAAGGTCCTTCAGCCAGAATTTCACCTTGCGAACCTGCGACGAAACTGGTTCCCCAGAAGTTGATTCCATTGGTTTTTCCACTTGGGTCGTCCTCGTGGCCTGTTCTGTTTACCGCAATAACAGGCAAACCGTTAGCTACAGCATGACCTCTCTGGATGGTTTTCCAAGCCTCGCGCTGCCTTTCTTGCTCAGCAAGGCTGTCACTACTTTCATATCCTATAGCAGTAGGATATATAAGCACCTCAGCACCAGCCAATGCCATCAACCTTGCAGCCTCAGGATACCACTGATCCCAGCACACCATCACACCAAGAAGACCTACTGAAGTTCGTATTGGTTTGAACCCCAAATCTCCAGGAGTGAAATAAAACTTCTCGTAATAAGCGGGGTCGTCTGGAATGTGCATTTTTCTGTATTTTCCAGCGATATTTCCATCACGTTCAAAAACGACAGCAGTGTTATGATACAACCCGGCTGCCCTACGTTCGAACATAGAAGTAACAAGTACTACCCTACACTCACCAGCCACTTTTGCGTAGAACTCAGTACCTTCCCCGGGGATGCTCTCTGCCAGGTCAAAATTTCTGACATCTTCAGTTTGGCAGAAATATAGGGAATCGTGAAGTTCTTGCAAAACGACCAATTCTGCTCCTTCATTTGCCGCCTGACGAATCAATCTACGGGTTTTTTGCCTATTCAACGCTTTATCAGAGCCTATGCGTTGCTGTATCAATGCTGTTTTCATAAGGGTGGTTCTATTAATTATTTCCTTTCAAATGCCGTAAAATCAACGGTCAGACCTATTGACAGATGATGGCGTTTCAGGTCATAATCTTTCCAATAATCTTTTCCCAAATTGAGTGTTTGATACCAATATGTGTGAAGACGGAAGAATTTCTGTTTCTTAATTGGGAACACCTCGACACCTACACCATAGGTCAGAATCTGGTCATTATAATTTATCCAATAAGGTTCGTCCTTCGACACACCATAAAATATATTTGTGCGGTTTTGGTCATAATCCACTTTGCCAAAAATGTTCACCCAATCGTGGATATTACCCTTTACATTCAGCACGCCCGAAAAGTCACCCATCAGGTTATTTTTTTCGTGAAACCTCTGAGTCCAATCCAGTTCGATGGTCATAGGACCTGCAAGGAATCTGTTACCCAGAACAACTTGTCCAATGTAAGTGCCGTCTTTGATTTCCATTACATTTACAGAATAAGAACTTTGGAACACATTATAGTCGCCATACCACAACAGCGAGTAAGCGTACATATTGTTTGCCATTCCTTTCTCGACAGGGTTGAACGGTGAGTTTGCAATCTCAGCCACCAGCGAGTTTCTGCCGTCCGCAAATTTATATCCTCCACGGATGCCCAACTGGAAGCAATAGACTTGATTCCAGAACTCTGTAGCAAAAAACACATCAATAGGCGCAGCATCATATTCCCAACCACCAATTGCCATTGGGAACTTACCTGCAGCAACGTTCCAACCAGACTTGAAGTCATATTGCATATAAGCTTTGTCTATTGATTTAAACAAATTATCTATTCCATTCAAACGGTTAAGTCGCTGGCGGTAATGGTAAGATAAACCATCGGTTATGTTTCCATCGAGATAGAATTGCAGATACTTGCCTTCGAAAGCCGATTTGTAAGCGTCAGCACCGTCAAGTTCCCTTTCGCTTGCAGGGCGGTCATCGAATGTAGAATGCCAATCGCCCCTGAAATCGAAATGTATCTTAATGGGCTGTTTCTTTTTCTTGGATTCAGTTACACCGTTTTTTTGTATTTGTGCAATTTTGGCAGTGTCGCTCGTGAGAATATATTCGCGAACGACTTCTCTGACAACTATTGTGTCGCGCACAGTGTCACGTTTGATGACAACATCCTGTGCGCTGACCATTCCGGCAGCCATCACAGCCGCCATAAACAAAAGTAATTTTTTTATCATATTTGTGTCTATTTTATTCTATCATAACCACTTCTTCAGTTTGAAGAAGAGCAAAATAAGCACGACTGTCAAAATCATCAAAGCACCTGCAAACAAATAGCCATACTGCCACTGCAATTCGGGCATGTGAACAAAATTCATACCATACATACTTGCAATGAGCGTTGGCGGCAAGAATATCACACTGACAATCGTAAAAATCTTAATAATCTTATTCTGTTGAATGTTAACGAGACCGAGGAATGTATCCTGAAGGTATTCCAACCTATCGAACGAGAATCTTGTATGTTCGAACAACGAGTTTATATCCTTGATGATAATGCCCAATTTTGCCTTCGCTTCTTTTGGGAACAATTCGCATCTGAGCATATTTGAACAGACCCTACTACGGTCAACGATATTCTCGCGAATGAGCATCGTTTTCTCCTGCAACTCTTTGATGGCTATCAGTATATCGTCCGAGACATCATCGTCGTCTTTCAATCTGTTAGACAAAGTAGTAACCTCGCGAGTCATATCCTCAATCATATCAGCGTCGTTTTCGACCCTTGTTTCGAGCAAAGCCACCAACACAAAATATCCTGACGGATAGTTTCTTGGGTTTGCAAACATTTTACGGACAGTCTCATTAAACGATGGCAATTGTTGATTTCGGACGGTCACTAATATGTTGTTTTTCATAATGAAAGAAACCGTCTCTTCCTCGTAACTTTCCAGCAAGAAGTTGGAGTTTGCCACAATACTGTCCTCCGTTTCAATGTAACGCGACGACATCTCAATCTCCTCCATTTCTTCCTCCTCCTGGATGTAAATTTTAAGGAACTGCTCAAGTTCGCTCTCCACCTCAACCGTCACATCGTTGAGGTCAATCCAAAGCAGTTCAGACAATTCAACATCCTTCAAGATGTCCATAGTCTTGGCTATCTTTATTCTACCTTTTTCCTTATAGAATATCCTTAATTCTGACATAACAATATCATTTTTCCCATTTTGCTCACCAGAAGTGAGTCAACCTAATTAATAGAACTACCCTTTAATAAGATTCGTCAAAACGACAAACTCGCTGACGCTCATAGTCTCCGGTCGTCGATTGAACACATCTTCATTCTCAATTCTCTCGTTAATCATCGCTTTCAGCGAATTTCTCATTGTCTTTCTTCGTTGGTTGAATGACCGTTTGACTATCTCAATGAACAGTTTTTCGTCACACCCCAACGACATTCTCCCATTGCGGGTCATCCTTATTACCGCTGATTTGACTTTCGGTGGAGGGTTGAACACATGTTCGTGTACAGTCATCACATATTCTATGTCATAGAAAGCCTGTAACAGCACAGAGGTAATACCATATTTTTTGCTTTCAGGTTTTGCAGCAATTCTCTCAGCCACCTCTTTTTGTATCATTCCAGCACAAACAGGTATTCTGTCTCTGTTCTCAAGTACTTTGAAAAATATCTGTGAAGAAATGTTATACGGATAATTACCTATCACCATAAAATTCTCTCCTTCGGGGTACAACTCTTCAAGGTTCAATTTCAGGAAATCTCCCTCAACGACCTTCACATCACTCATTTTTGCGGCAAGATACGCCACCGATTCATGGTCAATCTCAACAGCAGTCAGACGCTCACCATGAATATCTTTAAGGTGTTTTGTGAGCACACCCATTCCCGGTCCTATCTCTAAAACCGGTAGTCCATTTCCTTCAGGAAGTGTCTCTGCAATGGCTCTTGCAACCCTCTCATCCGTCAGGAAATGCTGTCCCAAGTGTTTTTTTGCCCTTACTTCTGCCATATTTGAAAAAAAATTCGTACCTTTGCACCCTGATTTTCAGTCTCAACCACCTGCTAAGGTTCAGCTTGCAAATATACACATAAATATCCAAATATCCAAACACTTACAAAAAAAAATGAAATTGCAGTTATTTTTGCTCCGCATTATTGATTTTTTCTATACTCCTTTCCGCTGTTTCTGCCCACTGCAGGTTTTCCGTTATGGGTTCTCAGGCGGAGCCAATATGTTACTAGACTGGGTGCTATATTTTATTTTCTACCATGCCATTTTTATTGCCACATCCGGTGATGTAATCTCCTTAGGAATCACTGCAATCTCGCCACATATAGCCGCATTTATCGTTGTTTTTCCGATTACGACTCTCACTGGTTTCTGGCTTGCCCGCAACATCAGTTTCAACGAATCTCAACTTCGTGGACGTACTCAACTGATACGCTACATCACTGTTGTTTTTGCAAACATACTCATCAACTACTTTTGTCTCAAACTTTTTATTGAGGTATGGCAATTTTACCCTACCCCATCCAAAATGCTGACTACAGTAATAACTGTAATTTTCTCCTTTTTTATGCAGAAATTCTTCACTTTCAAAGCATAATTCATTTCATCCATACAAAACTCATTTTAACATATCACATTTTTGTTAAAGTCTTGATTTTTACCCCAAAGCATATTTTTAATAAAAAAACTGCTAAAAATTGTTCTAATTGAATTATTTTATGTATCTTTGCAACGAAATTAAAATTCACAAAAGCGCATGCCTTTAATGCAAAAAAAACGACGAACACTGATAACAATTTCTTGCCTTGCAATTGCATACATCATCCTCGTCGTAATGATGCTGACATACGAGCGTTCTATTTCCAAACTTCTCTCTCAACGATTTGACAATTGTGTTCGCCGCTCTCTCATTGAAACAGCCCGCTTGGTCGAAGAAAAAGACATGCTCAATATCATAAACGACATAGCACGCGACACCACCGAACAATCAAAAAATGCCCGCGCAATTCTAAACGACACAGACCCGGAAGAGGTTTCAGACCTGTTGTTTGGAAATGCCAATCCCACTTCTGTTGCAGATGTAGTTCCTGGAACGGTTTCGCGTAATGAGGTCTCAAAAGACAAACTCCAAGATGCACGACAACTCATGCTCGAGGTTCTTGCTCGCAAATACGAAGATGCATCATCACGCTCAATACAAGAACGTATTGACCCTGTTTTCCTTAGAAATACCTTTACCCGGATTCTCAACGAAAATGGTATAACAGACAGTTTTTCGTTCGTTGTCGTCTGCCGTCATGCGGGAATAATAGAACATTTTGGCGAAAAGCCTTTCAACTTCGATGACTCATCAGACGTTGCTTTATTTGAACAAACACTCTTCCGCCGCGAAGTCAACGATCGTCCACTCTCGCTTATTGTAAAAGTTGAAGGACGTCCAAGTTACATTTTTCGATACACGTGGCACGTTCTTCCAATAATTCTCTGTATGACAATCCTTTTCATTCTTCTCATATACACAATATATTATATTATACGCAAGGAGCGTCTCGCCGAAATCCAAAAAGCTTTCGTCAAGAATATGACACACGAGTTGAAAACACCCGTGGCATCAATCTCTCTTGCATCCGAAATGCTTGCTGACCCTTCGCTTTCGCTCACACCCGAAACATATACCTCGAAATGCCGTATAATCAACAGCGAGGCTAAAAGACTGACAAACATCATCGAACGTGTTCTGCAATCTTCGGTCCTCGAACAAAAAAGTTTCTCGTACAGCACCGACTCTGTCAACATCAACGAAATAGTCACATCTGCCCGCGAATCTTTCATACTCAAGGTTCAGCAGCAATCAATAGGTGGCAAAATCCTCCTCAACCTCAATGCCGACCAGCACATCATTTATGCCGACCGTGTACATTTAACCAACGTTGTCTATAACCTGATGGACAATGCTATAAAGTACAGAGAGCCTTCTCGTCCCCTCATTATTGAGATATCAACCCGCAACACTGATGGTCGAATCTTCGTTGAGTTCGGTGATAATGGCGTTGGAATATCAGACGAACACATTAAACGAATTTTTGACAAATTCTACCGCATTCCTACAGGCAACCGCCATGATGTTAAAGGCTTCGGTCTTGGCCTCAGTTACGTCAAACACGTGGTCACAAACAATGGAGGAAACATCTCCGTTCAGTCGAAACTTGGCGTAGGTACTCGTTTTACACTCGATTTCCAGGCTTTTCGAGCCTAATACAACAGATGTGATTTTTTTATACCTCTTAATATACAAACCATTAAATACTCATTATTTTATGATTAACACTGCTATCGAAAAAAGGAAAATCCTCCTCTGTGAGGATGACGAAAACCTTGGTACGCTACTTCGCGAATACCTTATAGCAAAAGGCTATGACGTAACTTTTATGCCTGACGGTGAAACTGGCTACGAAGCTTTTATTAACGAAAACCAAAAGTTCGACATCTGCATCTTTGATGTTATGATGCCAAACAAAGATGGATTCACACTTGCCACAGAAATCCGCAAGGTCAATGGTGTAGTACCAATCATTTTCCTCACCGCAAAAGCTCTCAAAGAGGATGTTCTCGAAGGTTTCCGCATTGGTGCCGATGACTATATCACTAAACCTTTCTCGATGGAAGAACTTATCTACCGTATCGAGGCTATCCTCCGCCGCGTTTCGGGCAAAGACCTTCGCAACTCCTGCGAGTTTCAACTCGGCAAGATAGTCTTTGACTCTCAAAAACAAACTCTTACCACAACTGATTCACAACTCAAACTGACCACCAAAGAGAACGAACTCCTTCTTCTCCTTGTCAAAAACGTTAATTCCATACTCCAACGCGATTATGCACTAAAAGCCATCTGGATGGAAGACAACTACTTCAACGCCCGATCAATGGATGTATATATCACAAAACTGCGCAAAATCCTTCGCATTGACCCTGAAGTTGAAATTATAAACATTCATGGCAAGGGCTACAAACTTATCGTACCTAATAAACTATAGGTGAGTTCTAAAAATTCACCATTAAGAAAGAAATATAAAGACAAGTAACAAATAAACTTTTTGGTGTTTTTGAAGTTTCTTTTTGATAAATTACGCTGCACCTTAGCAAATGAGCAAGCTCTTTGCTTTCGGTTTGCAGTAATTTTGACATCTTGCTGATTTGCTTTGCAGACCTGTCCTAACCTCGGCATAGTCCAAGCAAGCTTG
>JAGHVI010000211.1 GCA_018064385.1 Candidatus Minthenecus merdequi | reverse complement strand
TGCCAGAGATTGAGACGATTGGCATATTGTCGAAGGTATAGTCACGCATATTGTTGTTGGTTTGATTGTAAGTGATTGATAATCATATTCACTGTCCGTATAGAGTAGGTTGTGCAAAGGTAAGGAGTTTTTTTGATATATGCAAGGGTTTTTGAATTTATTTTTTGATAATTCAAAAAGGGCGAAACAAATGATGATTTGTTTCGCCCATGTTAATATTAAAAACTTGTTGTATGTGATTACTTTTGAATGCGAATGCGAGCATCAACAGCAACAACACGTTCAGCAGAGCCAAGCAGTGGGTTGAGGTCCATCTCTGCAATTTCAGGAGCTGCCTTTACCAAAGCAGAAACACGACTTACAGCCTCTGCAAACTTATCCTCGTTTACAGGCTCTTGACCACGTACACCTTGGATAATCTTGTAACTGCGAAGACCCTTAATCATGCTGTGTGCTTCGTCAACGCTGATTGGAGCAAGAGAAGCCTTGACATCTTTGAGTACCTCGATGAAGATACCACCAAGACCGCAGAGTACCTGATGACCGAACTTAGCCTCTTTAGATGCTCCGATAAATACCTCTGTACCATGGTACATAGGGCAGAGCTCGACAGCGTAAGTGTCTTTAATCTTGATGAGACGGTCAAACTCACGGCCAACAGTCTCCATATCATTAACGTTGAGGACAACACCACCAACGTCAGACTTGTGAACAGGTCCGCAAACCTTCATTACCAATGGGAAGCCAAACTCGCCTGCAACCTTGAGAGCATCTTCGCGAGTTTTAACCTCAGCATTCTTCTTGCGGTCGATACCTGCTGCGTCAAGAAGCTTGTTTATCTCGTCGAGTGAAAGATAACCATCCTTTGCATTCTCGACAACCTCGCGGATAGCCTTTACGTCTATTTCTGGCATATCAAGAACCTCTGGCTGAGGTTTAGGAGTGTTCATAACCTTGCAGAGAGCATTACCGAATACGCACTCCTCGCTGAAGTTGATGCGGTGCTTGTTCTGAATGAAGTCCTCAATCTCTTCCTTAACGTTGATGATAGAAGGCAGGATAGGGAAGATAGGCTTCTTGCAAGTTTTCATCTTCTGGTCGAGAACCTCGTAAACCTCCCAGTTGCGGAAGAGACCTGGAGAACCGAAGATTACGCACATAGCATCGATATTGTCGAAATCGTTTTCGCAAGCGTCAATGATGTCAGCAAGTTGCTGAGCAGTACCTGTTGCAAGGAAGTCGATAGGGTTGCCTACAGAAGAACCTGCGAAAAGTTTGCTGAGCAAAGCCTGTGCCTTTTCGCCCTTGATAGCAGGAACGTCAAGACCATTATTTGATAACGTATCAGTGAGCATAACGGCAGGACCACCAGCGTGTGTGATGACAGCCATATTCTTGCCTTTCATCTCAGGGTGCATAAAGATTGCGCAGACGTTGACTAACTCCTGACGGTTAGAGCAACGAACGATACCTGCTTTGCGGAAGAGTGCATCAACAGCAACGTCAGATGTAGCGAGAGCACCAGTATGTGAAGAAGCAGCACGTGAGCCTGCAGATGAGCAGCCGGACTTGATGGCAGCAATCTTACAACCCTTGCGAATCAAAGAAGAAGCGTGCTTCAGGAGCTTTTCAGGATTGCCAATCTTCTCCATGTAAATCATCTTCACGTAAGAAGACTTGCCTGGAACGTAAGTCTCGTCCCAATATTCAAGAACGTCTTCGATACCTATCTGAGCAGAGTTGCCGACAGCCCATACGGAGTTGAAATGCAGACCGTTGGTCATACCAATCTCCTTGATGAACACTGCTGTTGCACCTGAACCAGTAACAAAGTCAACGCCCATAGGGTCAAGTTGTGGGATAGGAGCATCGAAAGCACCTGTATAGTTGACGTTGAGGAAGCCAGTGCAGTTAGGACCGATGAGCGAACCGCCAGTCTTGCGAATCATCTCGACCATCTGACGTTCGATTTCGCCACCCTCATGACTCTCCTCGCCAAAACCAGCTGAGATGATTACATAACCACCGCAACCTTTCTGGTTAGCAAGTACATCAACAGTGTGAAGGCAGAATTTAGCGGCAATTGCCATCAAAGCACAGTCAACCTGTGGAAGGTCTTCTACCTGCTTGCAGCATTTGATGCCCTGAATCTCCTCTTCTTTAGGGTTTACAACGTAAATCTGACCTTTGAAATTGCTGTCCAAGAGGTTCTTGAGCAATTTTCCGCCAGGTTTAGAAACATCTTTTGAAGCACCAATGACAGCGATGCTTTTAGGATTCAAAAGTTTTTCAGAAATCATAGTATTATGTTTTAGTTACTAAATTACACAAAATAGAGTTTATCTGTTGACATACGCAGGTAGCGGTTTACAGCGAAAAGTGTAGCGAAATAGTTGATAACCAGACTGACAAAAATCATAATTGCAGCTACAGGAATGGTGATCTTTGGGTTGAACAGTTCGGAGATATTTGAATAACCATTTATCTGTATTTGCATCAGATAGAGCGATCCGGCAAGGAGTACTATGCCAATAAATGCTCCAATCAAAGCATTCACCATTGCTTTGCGTATAAATGGTGCGCGTATGAAACTGTTGCGTGCACCGACCAGTCGCATAGTGTTGATAATAAATCTTTTGGAATATATTGTCAAGCGTATAGTATTGTTTATTAGAACGATGGATATAAAAAGGAGAACGAGGACAATTATTGATATGAAAAAAAGCAGTCGGCGAATATTGTTATCCATAAGCTCAATCATATCCTGTTCGTAGATAATGTCGTTAATTCCAGCAAATGAACTGAGCTTAGGTATTACGACTTTTTTGATAGAATCGATGTTTGCATATCGCTGTGTGAGATAAAGTTCGATAGAGGCATTGATTGGGTTGTAACCAAGCAGTGATGTAGGGTCATCGCCAAGTGTTTCTGTGAGTTCTGTGAGAGCACTATCCTTGCTTATATATACATAATGGGTTGAGAATGGTGTTACTTTGATGTACGATTCAAGTCTGGCGAGGTTGGTTTGGGAAATACTGTCATCAAGTTGAATTGATAACGATATGTTTTCCTGACTGCGGTGGGCGTAGTTTGTAACGGTAAGGAGAAGCCATGTGAGGAGTCCAACCATAAACAGTACAAGTGCTATGCTGATGTTAGAAGTCAGGTGTAGATTGAAGAATGATGTTTTTTGTTTTTTCATATTATCCACATATTATTCTGATTAAGGTGAGTACGTTATTTGTCTATGCCAAATCGGAAGGAAGACGGAGGTCGCCACGGGGAGAAACTCCTATTGAGAGTACTTTAGGACCATCTGGAAGGCAAGAACGTTTGAACTGCTGACGTTTGAAGCGATGCCAGAAAGTATCATACCAGTGGGCGATAGTTTCGTCGTCATACTCACCTGCAAAGGCTTGTTCTGCCATCATAAGAATCTTTGCACGAGAGTAACCGTATCTGAGGGTATAAAAGATGAAGAAATCGTGGAGTGGATAAGGACCGACGAAATCTTCTGTTATCTGACCACCATCCATAGGAATAAGTTCGGGCGAAATAGGAGTATCAACAATATCGTTGAGGCAATCAGCGAGACGTTCAGAGAAAGCATTGTTAGCCAAATGTTCAATAATGCGGCGTATCAGAGTTTTAGGTAAACCTGAGTTGACTCCATACATTGACATATGGTCACCATTATAAGTTGCCCATCCGAGGACTAATTCCGAAAGGTCGCCTGTACCGACCACAATGCCTTTGTACTTGTTTGCCAAATTCATTAGGATGAAAGTACGGTAGCGAGCTTGAGTGTTTTCGTATGTGGCATCGTGTTGTTCGCTGTCGTGGTTGATTTGTCTGAAATGCAGGTCACAAGCTTCGGCTATGGATATTGTATGGGAAGAAACTCCGAGTTCCTCCATCATAATGTTAGCATTATTGTGTGTTCGTGCAGAAGTACCGTAGCCAGGCATCGTTATTGCGTGTATGTTGGTTCGTGGCAGATTGAGACGATTGCAGGCTTCGGCTGCAACAAGCAAGGCGAGGGTAGAGTCCAGTCCGCCCGAAATGCCAATAATAAGATTTTCAATATGTGAATTGCGCATACGGCGAGTCAGTCCAGTGACCTGAATAGAGAACATTTCATTGCATTGTTCGCTCATACTGCAATCTTGCGAGAAATATGGACATTGCGAGAAGTGACGTTCGATGTCGTAGTCGTGTACTGTGTTTTTGCATGTGATGAAGCGTGCACTGTTCTTGAACTCCGAAGCACAAGACCAAAAAGTTGAATTGCTCATACGCATTGCGCGGATGCGGTCAAGGTCAAGGTCTGCAGTTATAATTTGTTCTTTGTCAAAGAAACGTTCGGATTCAGTGATTATGTCACCACATTCTGCAATACCTGCTTTACCTATGAAAACCAAGTCGGTAGAGGACTCTCCAGGACCTGCAGAACAATAAACATATCCAGCCATAAGTGCCATTGTTTGGTGGCAGACCATGTGTTGAAGGTATGTATTCTTGTTGAGAAGTTCGTCCGAGGCTGAGAGATTGATGATTACTTCGGCTCCTTTGAGACAGAGTTCGGTAGAAGGAGGTATAGGTGCCCAAAGGTCTTCGCATATTTCTATTCCGAAAGAAAACTCACTTGTATTTATGATAATATCCTCACCGAAAGGAATGTCATCTTGACCGCATAGCGATGTTGTCAGTTCGTGTGTCTCGCGCGAGGATGCAAAAAGGCGGCGCTCGTAGAACTCACCATAATTGGGTATGTAGCGTTTTGGAACGATTGCAAGTATTTTGCCACGATGGAGTGCAACACCACAATTGAAGAGTAAGCCCCGGACTGTGACTGGCATACCAATGACAGCAATAATGTCGATGTTGACAGAATGTTGAAGAATGGTTTTTAGAGCATTGATGGAATCATCAAGCAATGATTGATAGTGCATATAGTCACCGATGGTATAGCCTGTGAGGGAGAGTTCTGGGAATGAGATGAGTTGTGTTCCCGAGAGACAAGCTTCATCAATTAGAGTGTTGATGGCTTCAGCATTATAGATAGGGTCTCCGATATGAATGGAAGGTATTCCAGCGGCAATTTTAACAAAGTTATGATTCATAGTATGTTATGATAATTTAATAAAGATTTGATGACAGTGACCAAAGCACCGAGAATCAGTAAAGTTCCTGTAATATGATTGAGAATTCGTAAGCCACGTTCTTTGAAATTATCACGAAAATGACCTATGATATAGGTGAGTGTCAGCCACCAGCAGAATGCACCGATGAGAATGGCGATAAAAGTGATGAAATTGGTAAAAGAGTCACCGGAGGACATAACGTGGAATTGGGCAAAAAGTCCAATGAAAAGGAAAATAATCAGTGGGTTAGAAAAGCAGAGGCCAAATGCAGTTATATAGTCGTGAAACATTTTGTTTTGGACTATTTTTTTGAACATATTGCTTTTAGATTTTTCGTGGTGTGTATGGATTTGGTGTTTTTTTAACCTATTGAAATCTTCAGGTTTAGACTTGTATATCTGAACACCGAAAAGGCAAATGATGATTGCACCAACAATTTGAATAACAATCATATTATTGTTGATGAAGTCGGTGATAAAATTCATACTTGCACCAACAAGGAGGGCATAAATGATGTCAGATGTAGTAGCACCTATTCCTGTGACGACCCCATGCCAGCGACCGCGAGAGAGAGTTCGCTGGATGCAAAGAACTCCGAGTGGTCCGACAGGTGCTGATACACAGATTCCTATGAACCAACCTTTCAGAAATTCCTGTAATATATTAATCATGCATATATCCAATTTATATCGTTATCGTGACGAAACCAAGTCATCTGTTTGCGGGCATAATGGCGAGTGTTTCGTTGAATAAGCCGAATAGCTTCGTCTAAGTTGTAACGACCGTCCATGTAGTTAAACATCTCCTTGAGTCCCACTGTGTTGAGTGCATTGAGATGTCGGTATGGAAGCATAGATTCAGCTTCGTGTACCAATCCGTTGTCAATCATTTTTAGAACACGGTCGTCAATACGTTTGTATAATTCATCTCTACTGCGCATAATTCCGATTTTGCGGATAGAGAAATTTCGTTTGTGGTTCTGTCCTTTACGCAGAGAGGAGAATGTCGTTCCACTTTGACGGCAGACTTCAATGGCATGAAGAACGCGTCTCCAATTATTAAGGTCGCAAACCTTGTAATGTTCGGGGTCCAGTTTTTGCAGCTGTTGTTGCATGTTCTCCAATCCTTTGTCGTAGTATTCGTTAAGAACATCCTGTCGCAGAGATGGGTCTATGTCGGGGATGTTGTCAATGCCTTTTGCCACTGCATCTATATACATCATTGAACCTCCGACAAGTAGGGCAGTGCCGTGTTCTGAAATTTCGCGGTCAATTACCTTAAGTGCATCTTGTTCGTAGTGTCCTGCGCTATAGAAATCAAGAACGGAGTGTGAACCTACGAAATAATGTTTAACAGCAGAGAGCATCTCGTTTGTCGGTGCATCGGAGGCGATGGGTATTTCGCGGTAGATTTGGCGTGAGTCAGCGTTGATTATGGAACAGCCAAGACGATGAGCAAATTCAAGAGCGTATTGGCTTTTGCCGACACCTGTTGGACCGAGAATTATGTAAAGAGTCCCCTGTTCCACGTGTCAGATGTCAATCTCGCTCATATCAACCTCGGAGAATCCATCACTATCCAGTTCATCGTCTGAGTATTCGTCCGAACCGTAAAAATCTTCATCGAGAGACATTTTTGTTTCTTTCTTTCCTGAAATAAACTGCTCCATCTTAATCTGTTCGGGAATTTGTCCAGTAAGTTTTGTACATTTAGGTTTGTCTATGGATCCAGGCTTGGTTTCTCGGAGTGTGAGGTAGAGGCTACGGTTGTTCAGTATATCGAAAACGAACATCATTTTGTCTCCCTCGTCAACGAGAAATTCTTCAAGTCTGGTATTTTCCATAATGTAGGAATCGTTCTCGGATGAGAGATCCATCTCAACGAGTGTTATTTCCTGATAAGGTTCCCACTCGTCATCGCAACTGAAAAAAGAGGTAATTTCTCCTTTTGAATACTTTAATACGTTGATGATAAGATTGTTGAGTTCAAGAAATGTAGCTGTTGAAGGTGCTTCGATTTCCAGTCTGAAATTGTCGATTTCCTTGGAAAGGAATAATAGTCTGTAAGTCATAATCAGTGCCAATAAAACAGCACAAAATTACGAAAATAAAATGATTCAGCAAAGGTTTTTTTGAAAAATTTTTCTACAACCCGTAATATGTGAAAAATGAGCGTTTTAGCCTTATTGGTTGACAAGGCGTTCAAACTTATGGATGAGTTCAGCGAAAGAAGGATTTGTATCCATAATATTGGATACGTTTCGGCACGAGTACAAGACGGTTGTATGGTCTCGTTTGCCCATAATTGCACCGATAGATGCAAGAGAGATGTCGGTTTTTGTTCGAGCAAGGTACATTGCGACTTGGCGTGCTTCGGAAATGTTGTGACTACGGGCTTTTGAGATTAAAGCATCTATGTCTATTTTATAGTGAGAGCAGACGATATTGTAGATGCGTTTCATCTTGCTTTCGTCACTTTCTTCGGTAGATGCAACTACGGAACCGATGACTTTTTGAGCTAACTCAAGGTTAATGTTTTCGTTGACGAATGTAGAGCGAGCTATGATAGAGGTAAGCGAACCTTCAAGGTCACGGACGTTTGACCGTACGTTTTGGGCTAAGAAGTCAAGGACATCTTCGGGTATGCGCAATCCATCCTGATAAACTTTGTGTTCAAGGATTTTTTTGCGCAGTTCGTATTCGGGGCGTTCTATTTCAACGGTGAGACCCATTTTGAAGCGAGTGAGAAGGCGTTCTTCCATTCCATCCAATTTGCCTGGTTCACGGTCTGAGCAAATGATAATTTGTTTGCCTACATGGATGAGGTGACTGAAAATATGGAAGAATGCGTTCTGTATTCGTTCTTTGCCTATCAATTCTTGAATGTCGTCCATTATGAGAACATCAATGCTTTGGTAGAAATTGATGAAATCATTCATTTTGCTGTGTGCAACAGAGTCAGCATACTGCATCCAGAAGGTGTGTGTTGATACGTAAAGTATTCGTTTTTTAGTAAAACGTTGGCTTATGGCGAGGCCTATGGCTGTGGCAAGGTGAGTTTTGCCTACGGCAGGTGCGCCATATATAAAAATAGGGTTAAAAATGGAATTCCCAGGATTTTGAGCGATGTTCAGTCCGGCGCAACGTGCAAGTTTGTTGCTTTCGCCTTCGATGAAACTATCAAATGTGTATTTTGAGTTGAGATTCGAGTCGAACCCTGTATTATCAATCGGCTTCGTGCAGTTCTGGTTAGGAACTATTATGTCGTTCTGAGGCTGGCTTTGAACAATTGATATTTTGTATAGGAGCTGAATGTTAGGACCGATTATGCGGTTGATAGAAGCACGAATAATGTCAGCAAACCATTCCTCAATGTATTCGTAGAAAAATTGTGATGGAACTTCGAGAATGAGTTCTCGCCCAGTGAATGAAACAGGCACAATCTTCCCGAACCAGGTGTTGAACTGGTCTTCAGTCACATTATCGCGGATAATTGTGAGGCAATTGTTCCAAAGTTGAGTACACTTGTTCATTAATTGAGTGAGATTCAAGGGGAATAAAAAATATACGTAAATCCCTCAAATCGGTTGCAAAATTACGAATAAAATTTGATATTGAAAAACGTGTGAAAAATCTTGCAAAACGTAATCAGATTCATAACTTCCTTATATTCAAAACTTGAATATGAGACTTATGAGAATAATAGTCTGAAAATAAAGTGTACGTTAGTTTTATATTTGAAAATCAACGGATTGTATCTATGTTTACAATCCGTTGATTTGTGTGCTTTTTTTTAGTTACCTTGAAAATAAAGGAGTGAAAAAATATTTTTCAGAGCGTGTGTATTGTTGTTTTTTATCAATAGCAGTAATGGTTTTTATTGTTGTTTTTGACCTTTTTGGAGTGGATGTTTAGAAACTATTTTTTGTCCTTCTTTTTGCTTCGTCCAAACAGAGAGAAATGGACATAATTCTTAGGATTTTCCTTGAGGTCAATTACGAGGGCATTGACACTGCGAACAGTGCTGTCAAGGTCTTCGTAGAGAGCTTTATCGTAAAGTATTTTTCCGATAGTTCCTTCTTTTGAGTTGATACGCTCTGAGAGTTCTTTAATGTTTTGTATTGTAGAGTCAAGTCCAATCATAATACGGGCATAATCGGCTTTGGTGAGTTGTGAGGATATATTGTTTATGTCAGTTGTGATACTATCTATGTTTTGTATAATTGGTGGGAACTTGACATTCATCATATAGTTAAGCTGTTTTGATGTATGCTTGAGGTTTGCGGTTATTGTTTCGATGTTTTGGAGAGAAAGTTCAATCTGTGGTGAATTGACTAATCCGTTGACTGAAGCAATCAAAGAGTCAGCGTGTTTGATAGTCGTTTTTATGTCAGGCAAAACATCTGCCAATTTGTCGAGTGTCCCCACTTCGACATCAGAAGAAAGAGTGTCACCGTCAACATGGTATGATTTGCTGTCGCTGAATATTATGTTGATACCTTTTCCTCCGAGCAATCCATCGTCAAAGAGGTATGCAATGGTGCCTTTAGGAAGTTTGATGTCGTCATTGATTGTTATCTCGATGGTAAAAGGAAAATCTTTCGAAAAATCGTAAGTTATGTTTTCGACCAAACCGACCTTGTATCCTTTTATATAGACTCCGTTGGAAACTACTAAACCATCAAGATTTTCAAATTCCAAACAATAACTATTGGTTGATTTGAAAAGGTCAATACCTTTTAGAAAATTTGCACCATATATAAAAAGAGCGAGTGCTGCAACAGCAGAGAGGCCAATTTTGACCTCTTTAGTTAAGAATTTATTAGCCATAGTGGTATTATATATCAGGTTCAAATTTGACGATGAAAGCAGTCGGAAAAACAGTTCTTACCTTTTCGAGCAGTTTCTGGGCTTCATCTTGGGAACTGAATTCGCCTACATAATATTTAAAGTACTTGCCAACTTTAGCAAACGAAACTTTGCCGAATTTAGCAGCACGTCGGTAGTCTAATTCCGATTTGTCAATTTGTTTATGTACGGCAAAACATTGAATTTTGTATATTGTGTCATTGTTCGTGGTTTTTGGCTGGTTCACCATCGTTTTGTCGCTATTGATTTTTTCTGATTTATCAGACTTTTTCGTTTTCTTTTCTTTAGACTTATCGTTGTTAACCTTTTCTTTAGACTTATCGTTTTTCTGATTTTCGGTTGAGACGGTCTTCTTGTCGTATTCGTGTTTGAATTTGGTAAAGGCACAATAAATGCAGTCGGTGAGACTTGCAATGCCATCGGTTGAACCGAGGAATTTCTCTTCTGAAGGGTTAGTGATAAATCCTAATTCAACGAGAATGCTTGGCATTTTGACCTGATGAAGTACCCAAAAGCCAGCTTGGCGTACACCACGATCAGAACGTCCCTTGGCGGTGAATTCAGTCTGAACATAATCAGCCATGAGTATGGATAAGTCAATGTATGTGCTTTGCATTAGCTCGAACATGATGTAAGAGTCAGGTGATGTTGGATCGAACCCCTGATAAACCTCTTTGTCGTTCTCGAGGAGCATTACGGAGTTTTCGCGCTTGGCGACCTCGAAATTGGCATTGGTTTTGGCAAGACCGAGAGTAAATGTTTCAGTACCGACTACATTATGACTTTCAGAGGCATTTGTGTGGATTGAAATGAAAAGGTCGCCGTTGGCATGGTTGGCAATTGAAGCGCGATCTTGCAGGGTGACATAAGTGTCGTTGTTGCGAGTATAGACGACTGAGACATCCTGAAAATTCTCTTTAATCTTCTGTCCGAGAGCAAGAGCAACCTTAAGATTGATGTTTTTTTCGAGAAAAGTGTTGCCAACAGCACCTGGATCTTTGCCTCCGTGTCCAGCGTCAATAACGACAGTGAGGTTCTTTGCAGATACGGAAGTGAGTGAAATGCAGCAAATTAAGCATACTGCTGCCAATAACGCAAGGCGTAAGCGCATATTACAATACATACTTAACACAATTTATGTGCGAAGTTAGTAAAAAAGTTTCATTTAGCGAAGAAAATCAAAATAAATTTTTTAACAAAATGAATAATGGAAAAATTTGGTGGTTAATGTAATTATTTGTATCTTTGTAGGAATTTTGTGTGCTACCTGCAGACGTTATCAAAACAAGATAATACATTGAAAAACAAACTTCTGAAAATTTTTGTCAAAATATTGCTCCTTTTGTTTTGTGTTGCGATGTCTTCCGTTGATGTCGTTGCATTGGGTTTTATTGCTGACAGTGTTGTTGTGGACAGCACTCTGATGGTTGTTGACACTGTTGACAGTATAGAAGAACGCAAGGCAGACAAACCGTACATAGAGGCGGAAGTTGAATACGAAGCTATGGACTCGATAGTACTGTTTGCTGATGGTACCGGTTATATGTACAACAAAGGCAAGGTGACTTATAAAATGGACAGACCTGTTGAGTTGAACGCTAAATATATAAAATTCAAAATGGATAGTTCGATTGTTCATGCTATGGGTGGAGTTGATTCTGTAGGTAATCCAGATGGAGAACCTGTCTTCAAAGAGGGAAATGATGAGTACAAGTCAAAATATATGAGTTACAACTTCAATACGAGAAGAGGATATGTGAGGGGAATCATTACTCAGCAAGATGAGAGTTATATAGTAGCTGACCAGACGAAGATGATGGAAGACAATACAGTATTTATGAAAGGCGGAAGGTTGACGACCTGTGACGAGCATGATCATCCTCATTTTTATATGCAGTTGACCAAGGCAAAAATGGAGCCAAACTCGTTTATGGCAGCCGGTCCTGCGTATTTTGTTCTTGGAGATGTGCCTTTGCCGATTGCGATACCATTTGGTTTCTTCCCATTTACTAACAAAAACTCGTCTGGTATCATAATGCCTACGTTTGGTGAGGAGTTTGATCGTGGACTTTTTTTGAAAAACGGAGGATTTTATTGGGCTATAAATGATTATATAGATATGGAGATGTTGGGTGAACTATATACGAAAGGGACATGGGCAGTGACACTCAACTCGCGTTATGTGAAAAGATACAAATTCAACGGAAATATTTCGATATCTTACAGAGAAGATGTTACAGGAGTCAAAGGGTTGCCAGACTATACAAAAGCAAAGAACCTAAGGATGAGTTGGAGACATCAACAAGATGCCAAGGCATCGCAGTTTTCAAGTTTTTCGGCAAGTGTTGACTTTACTACTTCAGGATATAGCAAATCAAACGTTAATAACTACTATAACCCAATAGAACAGTCGAAAAATATCACCAGTTCGTCAGTCAACTACACGCAGAGATTTCCTGAAAGTAAATGGAGTTTGTCGGTCAATGGGCAGTTGAGTCAGCGAACGCAGGACTCTTCGATATCAGTGACCCTTCCTTCGTTGACAATCAACTTATCGCAAACATATCCTTTTAAGAGGAAAAAGCCTGTTGGCAAAGAGCGTTGGTATGAGAAAATTTATCTCAACTATACTATGACTCTCAACAATAGGATAGATTGCAAGGAAGACCAGTTCTTGAAGTCTAACCTTGTGAAAGACTGGAAAAACGGTGTAAAACATACGTTTAACGTTGGTGCGGCATATACATTCTTCAAATATCTTAATTTCAACGTCGGTGCAGGTGGAAACTGGAAATGGTGTTTCTCGAAGATTGACCGTGACTGGGATACTATGGCTCAGAGAGAGGTACAAGATACGACATATGGTTTCTACAATGTATATGATATGAATGTAAACGCATCGCTGTCAACAAAACTATATGGTTTCTATACTCCGATACGCAAACTCTTTGGTGACAAGGTCGATAGAATAAGGCATTTGATGACGCCAAGTGTAAGGTTTAGTTACTCGCCTGATCTTTCGGAAGACCAATTCGGTATGTATTCAACATACGAAAAATTGGTCTATGACCGTATGTCTCAACAGCCGATTACTCGAGAAACAGTGAAATACTCGCCATATTCGCATAATATTTTCGGTGTACCTGGGATTGGAATGTCTTCAAATCTCTCATTCCAGTTGGACAACAACGTAGAAATGAAGATAAAGGACAGAAATGACAGTACAGGACAGAGTTACAAAAAGGTTTCAATAATAGATCTTTTTTCGCTTGCCTGGGGGTATAATTTTGCAGCTGATTCGTTGAGATGGAACAACCTTACTGCAAAAATAAGACTAAAAATTATCAAAGGATTTACAGTCAATCTCAGCACTGCTTTTGACCCTTATCAGTGGGTTTATAACGACAGAGGTGCGATTGTCCACTGTAATAAATTGCATTGGGATAATGGCGAACCTATGCATTTTACTGGGTTTGGTACTACATTCTCATACACATTTAACAAAGATACATTCAAAAAACATAAGACAGGAGACGAGCCTGATCCTAATTCAGGTGAAGTTGAGATTGACCCAACAACAGGAAAGCCCGTTGACCCTAATATAGAGATTGACCCATCAACAGGACGACCTAAGTATCAATTCGATAAAGATGCTAAAAAGAAAAAAATGGAGGCTGATGCAGACGGATATGACAAACTAGAGGTAGATTGGTCGTTGTCTGTTTCATATACATTCAACTATAAAGAACAGAGAACGAAAGAGTACTATGATGAAAAGAATCACGTCTATAGATTGCGCTATACACATTCGATGAGTTTGAACGGCAGTATCAGACCTACTGCCAAATGGAACATAGCGTTGAATGCATATTTTGACCTAACGGAAAAGAAAGTAACTTCGTTCACAATATCAGTTGACAGAGATTTGCATTGTTGGAGAATGTCTGCATCTATATCACCAGTCGGATTGTACAAATCATTCCTTGTGTCAATCGGCATAAGTGCAAATATACTCAAAGATGTGAAATATGAGAAACGCTCCGACAGTTCGAGCAACGCTTCTTGGTTAGATAAAAAGAGATAATACGTTATATTATGAAAATTAGCCAAAACAAATTAGTAATTCTGCAATACAAACTGCAGGTAAAAAACGAGAAAAATGAACTTGAGGTCTGGGAAGAGACCACAAAAGAACAGCCATTGCAGTACCTTCACGGACTGGGAATGATGTTACCTAAATTCGAAGAAAATCTTGAAGGTTTAGGGGAAGGTGATAAATTCGACTTCAAAATTGATGTAGAAGACGCCTATGGTCAATATGAGCAAGAAAACGTTATTGAATTGCCAAAAAAGATGTTTCTTGTTGACGGAAAATTTGACGAAGAGAACATTATACCAGGCAGGATTGTACCACTGATGGATAACGAAGGGAATAGATTCAATGCCGATATTGTTTCGGTGCAGAAAGATACTGTAACAGTGGATCTCAATCATCCATTAGCTGGTGAGGATCTCTACTTTTCCGGGTATATAGTATCTGTTACACAGCCAACAGACGAGGAATTGCAGGAGATGATGCATCCAAAACATCATTGCTGTGGTGATTGTGGTTCGGAAGGAAATTGCGGTGGTTGCAGCGGTTGCCATGGAGATTGCTAATTCAAAGGCTATATCTATAAATTTATAGAACTCACCTTAAATGAATACTATAGGAGACAAACTGAAGTTGACCACTTTTGGAGAGTCGCATGGTGTGGCTATAGGTGGTGTTTTGGATGGGTTTCCATCACGTTTCAGAATAGATTTTGAACGTGTTGCAGATGAACTTCGAGCCAGAGCTCCACAGAGCGAGACAGAAACTATGCGGTATGAACAAGACAAGGTGGAATGGCTTTCTGGTATAATGAATGGTGTGACGCTTGGCACTCCGATAGCTTTTATTGTTCGAAATAACGAGCACTATTCGTCTGACTATAGTGAACTTGAGCATGTTTATAGACCTTCTCATGCTGATCTTGCGTACGAACAAAGGTATGGTATTCGTGATTACAGAGGTGGAGGTAGAGCTTCTGGCAGAGAAACAGTGGCGAGAGTAATTGCTGGGGCTTTGGCGCAACAGTGGCTTGAAACACAGGGCGTAAGCATAATCATAGACATTAAAGAAAAAAAAGATATTCCCGCAGGAGACTCTGCTGGTGGGAGGGTCAACTGTCGGATTATAGGTGTGAAAGCAGGGTTAGGAAATCCTGTTTTCGATAAAATACAATCGCAGTTAGCTTCTTCTGTGTTGTCAATACCTGCGTGTCATGGATTTGAATATGGCAGTGGCTTTGATCTTTATGGTAGCGAATATAATGATCAAATGAGAATAGAGGACGGCAGGATTGTTTATTTGACAAATCATTCCGGAGGAATGCTCGGTGGTATAACAACAGGTCAGGAAATATCATTCTCAGCTGTATTTAAACCTACGCCATCCATATCCTTGCAACAACAGACGATAAACGACAAAGGTGAGAATGTGATGATAACCGTGAAAGGTCGTCATGATCGTAGTGTAGTACGTAGGGCTTCTGTAGTAGTTCGTGCTATGGCTGCCTTAACTATAATGAATTACTATTTATGACCAACAATGTGACAGATATTTGGGCTGTAATCAAGAACCCTACATCAGGATTTCGCTCGAAAAATAAAGATTGGCAGACCATTGTCGCAAGGATGAAAGATTATGGCATTGAATATATATTGTATGAAACGGAGTTTGCGGGGCATGCCATTGAGCTGACAAGAAAAATACTGGGTGAAGGTTACAGACGTTTACTTGTTGTAGGTGGCGATGGGACACTCAACGAGGTTGTAAATGGTATTATGACATCTCAGATATGCAACTCAATTGATGTTACTTTGGCTTTATTGCCTCATGGTACAGGAAATGATTGGGGGCGTTACTGGGGAATGAAACGTGGAGAAACTGATATTGCCAAGATTATCAACAATGGACGAATAGTTGTTGTTGATATATGTATGCTTTCGTTTGGAGCAAATGGGAAAAGTTATTCTCGTTATTTTATCAATGGTATAGGATTTGGTCTTGACGCTAAAGTGTGTTTAATTACCAATAAATTGAAAGATATTTTTGGTGGTCATCATTGGTTATACACATTTGCTTTGCTCTTTTCTGTATTTACTCATAAGGTAAGAAAATGTACAATTTCGGATTGTAATGGAAAAACAGAAAAAATGTCTCTGTTTTCAGCTTCGATAGGCAATGCATGCTATTCAGGAGGAGGATTAAAGCAGACTGATGGTATTCCTACAGATGGATTGCTTTTTGGAACATTCATCAAAAGATTGACTTTTACCAATATAGTGAAAGGATTTTCTGCACTTTTTTCAGGGAAACTTTGGGAAGCACCTTTCTGCGAGGTTTTTATTACAGACAAACTTCATATCGAGACAGAACGTTCGTTGCTTATGGAAACAGATGGTGTGATGGTTGATGCAAGGGAGATAACACGGCAGACAGGAAAAGAAATAAACGAATATGATATCAAATTAATGCCTTCAAGGATAAGAATGCTGATTCCATAATGAAACGGTCTATATTTTTATTTATAATGTGTCTTATGGCCATTAATGTAGCATCGCAGTGCTTGAATCGTTGGCAGATTGGGGTGGGTGAACTTAGAAGTACGGATAAAGTACTTTCGGATCAACAATACAGAGGAGTGTCTGTTGCCCTGCGAGCTTTACACATTGGCAATTACAAAAAGTCAAATAGTCAGATTTTTTGGAGTTTCCTAGATGATATCAAATATTCGTCTATGCGCAACTCATCAAAGACAGCGCGTATGCATTATGTGTCAGTTAAACTGGATTTCGGTACACACTATGTTTTTGAGCTTGGACGTGGTTTCAAACTATCAACTGGAGGTTTGATTGATGCATTTGGAGCTATGAAATATGTGCCGAGAAATGTTAATAATGTAGTATCTGCCGATGTTCAGGTAGGTTTGAGGGCTGTAATTACAACACACTATTTGTATAAAATCAATGAAAGATTCTCTATAGGGTGTCATTATGGTCTGACTTCGCCTGTGATTGGTTGTTTTTTTTCGCCTGAATTTGGAGAGTCATATTACGAGATTTGGCAGAATATGTCAAATTCTCTCAGTCGAGATATTCATTTCAGTTCTTTCCATAACCGACAAGGGGTAAGTGGAGAACTTGATTTTGATATGATTTTTAAGAGTGGTGTACTAACGTTGGGATTTCGTCATGAAAACGAATGGTGGCAGGCATCGGGCAATAGTTTTTCCATTTCAGACATCAAAGGTATCATAGGGTTTGCCTTGAGGTTGTCATCAATAAATCCTTATTGAGTATGAACAAGTATATATGCCTAATGTTGTTTTTACTGTTTTTGGTTGGATGTACGAAACAGGATATTATGGAACCAAGTTTCAGTGCGAAGGAGAATTTGGATGCATTGTGGACTACAATAGACGAACGTTATTGTTTCTTTGATGAGAAAAACATCAATTGGGATAGTGTCCATACTGTATATTCAAGAAAATTGAGGAATGTTGAGACTGTTTTTGACCTCTTCAAAGTTATGAGTGATATGCTTGCTACACTGGAGGATGGACATGTGAATCTTTATACACCATTTGCTGTTAGTTCGTGTTCAGCGTGGTATGATGACTATCCAAAAGATTTCTCGTTCGATATAGTAAAAGAGAGTTATCTTGGTGATGATTATCTTAGTATAAATGGTTTATACTACGATACGATAGATGATGTGGGTTATATGTATGTGAGCAGTTTCTCTACAGCAATAGCATCAGTGACAATGCAATATGTAGATTATTATTTTAGAAACTGCAAAGGAGTGATAATAGATGTACGTAATAATGGAGGAGGTGAATTGACTGCAGCTGAAGCGCTTGCTGCTTGTTTCTTTAAAGATAACACACATGTTGGATATATTAGACATAAGGTTGGAAGTGGACACAACGATTTTTCTTCTCCTGAGAAGATTTATGTTGACCCTGCGAACAAACTTATTGATTGGAGTGAGCGTTGCGTTGTTGTATTAACAAATCGCAGAAGTTACTCCTCAACTAACGATTTTGTCAATATGGTGAGTTATGCCGACAATGTAACAATCGTTGGAGGAAAGACAGGTGGTGGGGGAGGAATGCCTCTTTCCAGAGATTTGCCTATAGGTTGGATGGTTCGTTTTTCCGCTGTACCATCCTTCAACAGCGAAATGCAATCAATTGATGGTGGTATTGACCCTGATGAATTTGTGCATATAACCGAAGAAAATTATGACGCAAAAGTTGACCCAATCATACTAAGAGCAATGGAAATAATAAGAAAAGCAGAGTAAAAAAACCACTTTCTATTGTTTATAATTATTGTCAATCAGAGTGATATAAAAAAGTTGAAAAAAAACGGTAAAAGGCTTGGTGGATTGGGAAAAAATGGCTACCTTTGCAACCGCAAAAGAGGGGAAAAGACATCCTTAGAAAAACGGGCGTTTAGCTCAGCTGGTTTAGAGCATCTGCCTTACAAGCAGAGGGTCGGCGGTTCGAATCCGTCAACGCCCACAGTTTTTTCATGGCAAGTTTTATTTAGTTAACAATCGCTCCTCTATGAGTAATCATTTGAGGAAGTGATGGGCGTTTAGCTCAGCTGGTTTAGAGCATCTGCCTTACAAGCAGAGGGTCGGCGGTTCGAATCCGTCAACGCCCACAGAAATGAAACCACTGTAACGTAATAAGTTATAGTGGTTTTGTTTTTATGTTTTTCAAATCAAAATATAAAAATTCTAATATGAAAAAATCGTTTTCTGCAATACTATTGATGTTGACCATTCAGATGACTTTTGTTCCGTCTTATTGTGTGGTTGACAAACAACATAATGATTCTGTTCAAGCGACTTGGAAATCTTTGAATGAGAGAGGATACCCAGGATGGTTTGATGAGGCTAAATTGGGTATCTTTGTTCATTGGGGGCTCTATTCTGTTCCTGCGTATGCCCACCCCGAAGGGTATGCCGAGTGGTTGTATAAAGGGTTGATGAGTCATAATCCAGGAAGAATGAAGATAATGGTTAATTATGGAGATACTACATTGTCAACAAAAGAGTTGTATGGTAAATTGGCAGAATATTGGCATGCTGAGCTGTGGAATCCCGAGCAGTGGGCTAAAATTTTCAGCGAGGCAGGAGCAAAATATGTTGTTTTGGTAACCAAGCATCATGATGGTTACTGTTTGTGGGATTCTCCGCAGCAACCAGAGTGGAATAGTGTGAATAGCGGTCCACATAGGAACATTGTTGCAGAGTTGACAGAAAGTGTGCGAAAAGCAGGACTGAGAATGTGTTTTTATTATTCATTGCCTGAATGGAACAATCCTCTTCATCAGTGGACTATTGACTCGAACGACAGTATTGGTCGGTATGTAGAGAAATATATGGAACCTCAGTTTCGTGATTTAGTGACGAGGTATAAACCTGATTTGATATTTTCTGACGGAGATTGGGATTTCAGTGCAGAAAAATTGAAATCAAAAGAGTTAATAAGTTTTTATTACAACACAGTCGGAGCAGATGCCATTGTGAATAATCGTTGGGGAGGAGGAACTGAGCATGGATTTTTAACGCCAGAGTATAGTGCGGGCATTCAGGTTACCGACCGTCCGTGGGCGGAATGCAGGGGGCTTGGCCGAAGTTTCGGGTATAACCGTAACGAATTGCTGGAGAATATTATGACATCTTGCGAATTGATACAGCATTTTGTAGAGTTGGTTGCTAATGGTGGGGGGATGACTTTGAATGTAGGTCCCAATGCAGATGGAACAATACCTTTTATACAGCGTGATAGGTTGAATGAATTAGGTAAATGGTTGAAAACTAATGGTGAGGCTATATATGGCAGTCGTCCTATGAGGAATGATAAAAATGAAGTTATGGCTCAACAGAGTAAACATTCATCAGTTAATTTGGAAAATAGTGATGTGATTGATTATGATTGGGTTAGAAATGCACCTATGGCAGGAGGTAGGACAGATGATTTTGAGGTTGTTTGGGAAGGTGAACCTGAGGAAGGGGTGTATTCGATTTTGGCGGAGGCTGACGATAGGGTAGTAGTTGTTCTTAATGATGATACTATTGCTAATGGAGCTCTTGTCGCTGTCAAAGTTGGTGATAAGATGAAAATCAACTTTTATGAAAAAGATTTGGAGGCTCGTGTTCGGCTTTCCAAAATTGTTAGAAATGACACAGTATTGCTGAAGGCGAAAAATGGTTGGAAAGGTATCTATCAGTATGAACAGACAGTCAGAGCTTTTACAATGCAGCCATCTGATGGAACGAGGTATATAATGGAATTTTCGCGACCTGGAGATGAGATTGTGGTTGAGGGATTTCCTTTGATAAAAAAATGTACAAAGATTAGATTATTAGGATGTGATGGTGACTTGAAGTGGAAACAGGGTCGTGATGGAAAACTGACGATAAGCCTCAAAAATGTTGATTACGAACAAATTAATCAACTTGATTATGTTTGGGTGTTTAAAGTGGGAATATTTGATTAAGGAGGGTTTTATAGATTCGGTATGTGGAGTATTATTATTAATTCGGTTGAAAATAATATCATTTGCTATTTGGTAAATACAAAAAAAATCCGTATCTTTGCAACTTGATTGAGATTAGTCTCAACAAAGGTGAAATATAACTGATGGGACATATATACATCGGAAACGGAGCAGGCTTCGTTTTTGCGGGTAGTTTTATAGAAGAAATTTGAAATGGTTTACTTATGGAATTTGTTAAACAAGTTGAATTACTTGCTCCTGCAAAGAATTGTGAGATTGGTATTGAAGCAATTAAGCATGGTGCAGATGCGGTGTATATAGGTGCTGAGAGGTTTGGTGCAAGGGTTGCTGCGAGTAATAGTATTGATGATATAGAGCGGCTTGTGATATTTGCCCATAGATTTAGGGCGAGAGTTTATGTGACCATAAACACTCTTATGAGTGAATGCGAAAGAGAAGAAGCAAGGAAACTGATAATTAGATTGTACAATGTAGGTGTTGATGCTATAATCGTGCAAGATACAAGGTTGGCACTTATGGATTTGCCTCCTATAGAACTTCATGCTTCGACACAATGCGACATTAGGACAAAATATAGGGTGGCAGAGTTGCGAAAACTTGGTTTTTCACAAATGGTGTTAGCTCGTGAACTTAGTATAAAAGAAATAGAAGAGATTGCCCATTCAACAGATGCTGTTATTGAGTGCTTTGTGCATGGGGCATTGTGCGTTTGCTACAGTGGAAGATGTTTTATGAGCGAGGCAGTGACTGGAAGGTCAGCAAATAGGGGGGAATGTACGCAGATGTGCAGACTTCCGTACGATTTGGAAGATGAAGAGGGTAGGATTGTCATCAAAGGAAAACATCTGTTGTCACTCAAAGATTTTGACGCTACTAATAGAATTGGTGAGATGCTTGACGCAGGTGTTAGGAGTTTTAAGATAGAAGGGAGGCTTAAGGATATGAATTATGTAAAAAACATAACTGCATGGTATAGGAAGAGACTTGATGAAGCTATGGAGGAACGTGTATTAGAGAAAAAATCTTTAGGCGATGTGCGGTATATGTTTGAACCGAATGTGCGTAGAACTTTCTATCGTGGGGGAACTGAGTATTTCCTCGGAGGGAAGAGAGAAAAAGGAATGTGTACTATGGTGACAGGTAAAGCAATGGGAGAGCTTATAACTGATAGAGTTATGCTTAATAATGGTGATGGGATATGTTGGGTAGATAGACAAAGTGAGGAATTGCAGGGAGTTATGATTGATGGAAAAACGAAATTGCCTCGTGGTGTACAATTGTATCGTAATAACGACATTGAGTTTGAAAGATTGTTGAATAGCGAGAGTGCAGAGCGAAAGATAGGTGTTCGCATTATGATGGACGAAAGAGCCGATGGTTTTAATATAAAATGCGAAATAAAAGGAAAGGTTGTGAAAGAAATTGGTTTTGTGTGTGAAAAGATTGAGGCTAAAGATGTTGAGAAGATAATGGATACGTGGCGCAAGACGCTTGCGAAGACAGGAGGAACGGAGTATAGGGTAGATTCAATAGAACTGAATTTCACCAAGCCTTGGTTTGTGCCTGTCTCAAAAATTGCTGAGATGAGAAGGGTAGTGATTGAGTCTCTTTCGGGTGGTTTGGAACGTGTGGAGAGAGGAGTGGAAAGAATATCGCACGAGCCATGCAATGTATTTGAATATGGTGTAGTTCCCGAGGAGTTGATGCGTTGCAGGTATTGCATAAGATATGAAATTGGACAATGTCTTAAAGAAAAAGGGTCATACAAAGGAAAATTGTACCTAAGAAATTCAAAAGGGAGATATTTCAGTTTAGGATTCGATTGTATGAAATGTGAAATGACTGTGAAACAAAATAATAATCATAAATAGTAATATAATGGCAAAAGAAAACTGTCCTACACCGCATAATGGTGCGAAATATGGAGAAATAGCAAAAACCGTTATTATGAGCGGTGACCCGTTGCGTGCAAAATTTATGGCTGAAAGATATCTGGAAGATTTCAAGCAGGTGACTAACGTACGAGGAATGTTAGGCTTTACAGGTAAGTATAAAGGTCAGGAAATCAGTGTGATGGGACACGGTATGGGTATTCCGTCAATAGGAATATATACATACGAATTATTTAATTTTTATGATGTTGAGTGTATTATTAGATTGGGAAGTGCCGGTACATATGATGAAAAGATGCAGATAGGCGACGTACTTATGGCAGAAGGGGCATGTACTGACAGCAACTATCTTAATCAGTTTGATTTGCGTGGTGTGTGGGCACCTATAGCAGATTTTGGTTTGTTGAGGACTGCTGTTGAAGAAGCGGAGAGACTTGGTGTTCGCTATCAGGTAGGCAATGTGTTATCGTCAGATGTATTTTACATGGCAGGCGATGCTGGTAATGACCGTTGGGTAAGAATGGGAGTAAAAGGAGTCGAAATGGAGGCCGCTGCACTTTATGCAAATGCTGCTTATGCTGGTAAAAAAGCCTTGTGTATGTGTACAATATCAGATAACATTAGGACTGGAGAAAAACTTTCGGCAGAGGAGAGGCAACTCAGTATGACAAATATGATGGATATAGCATTTAATATGATTAAATAATTTGTGAAATGACAAGCAGTGAAATAAGAAAAGCGTTCTTGGAATATTTCAAAAGTAAGAACCATGAGATTGTACCTTCTGCACCAATGGTGCTCAAAGGCGACCCAACTTTGATGTTTACAAATGCGGGTATGAATCAATTCAAGAATATTATTCTTGGTAATGACCCTATAGTTCATAGAAGAGTAAGCGATGCTCAAAAATGTCTGCGTGTCAGCGGAAAACATAATGATCTTGAGGAGGTGGGACATGACACATACCATCATACGATGTTTGAGATGTTAGGGAACTGGAGTTTCGGTGACTATTTCAAGAAAGAGGCAATCAGTTATGCTTGGGAGTTTCTTACAGAAGTTATAAAACTTGATAAAAACAGACTTTATGTTACAGTCTTTGAAGGGTCTCCAGTTGAGGGGTTGAGTCGTGACGATGAGGCTGCTGGATATTGGGAGCAGCACATTGATAAAGAACGTATAATAAATGGCAATCGTCATGACAACTTTTGGGAGATGGGGGAGACAGGACCTTGTGGACCTTGTTCGGAGATACACATAGATTTGCGTGATGACGATGAGAGAGCAAAAGTGAGCGGTAAGGATTTAGTAAATAAAGACAATCCGCTTGTTATTGAAATATGGAATCTTGTATTTATGCAGTATAATAGGAAAGCAGACAAAACTCTTGAACCCCTGCCAAACAAAGTCATAGATACAGGTATGGGTTTTGAGCGTCTTTGTATGGCTGTTCAGAACAAAAAATCCAACTACGACACTGATGTGTTTCAACCGCTTATACAGGCTGTAGCGAAGATGTCAGGAAGAGAGTATGGTAATGACGAAAAGACCGATATAGCGATGCGAGTGGTAGCAGACCATTTGAGAACCATAGCGTTCGCAATAGCCGATGGTCAGTTGCCAAGCAATGCCAAGGCTGGTTATGTCATCCGTCGAATTCTCCGTCGTGCTGTCAGGTATGGATATACATTTCTTGGCAGAAAAGAGGCATTCATATACGAATTGTTGCCTGTTCTAATAGGTAATATGGGTAAGCAGTACCCTGAACTTGTAAAGAACGAAGGTCTCATTACAAAGGTGATAAAAGAGGAAGAAGATGCTTTTTTAAGAACATTGGAGACAGGTATAAAGCTAATAGACAAAGTTATAGGAGATGCAAGAAAAGTTGGAAGTAAAGAGATAAGCGGTGTTGATGCCTTTACTTTATATGATACATACGGATTTCCTTTGGATTTGACAGAGTTGATTTTACGAGAGCAGGGGATGACACTTAATGTTGACGATTTCAATACTGAGATGCAGAAACAGAAAGACCGCGCACGAAATGCTGCGCAGAAAGAGTTGGGAGACTGGGCGATGGTTGAGGATTGCGGAAGTACTGAATTTGTAGGATACGACCAGTTGACTTGCTCGGCAAAAGTTGTCAGGTACAGAAAAGTAGTGCAGAAAAACAAGACTTATTATCAAGTAGTGCTTGACAGAACTCCTTTTTATGCCGAGATGGGAGGTCAGACCGGAGACAATGGTTGGTTGATTTGCGGAGAAAAGAAGATAGAGGTTATTGATGTGCGAAGAGAGAATAATTTGCCTGTTCATATACTTAATACATTGCCTGAGTGGCTAATTGGAACAGATGTTATTGCAAGGGTTGATGCAGACAAACGTCATGCCAGCGAGGCAAACCACACTGCTACACACCTTTTGCATTATGTTTTGAGGAGTGTGCTTGGGGAGCATGTTGAACAAAAAGGTTCGTATGTATCACCAGCCGTATTACGATTTGACTTTTCACACTTTCAGAAAGTGTCAGTTGAAGAATTGCGCAAGGTTGAGGATATGGTCAATGCGATGATTCGCGAGAACTATTATTTAGAAGAACATAGAGAAGTACCTATCGAAGAGGCTAAAGCGATGGGTGCAATGGCATTGTTTGGTGAAAAATATGGAGACAAAGTGCGAGTTGTAAGATATGGAGACAGTGTTGAACTTTGCGGTGGAGTTCATGCCAGAGCTACTGGAAATATCGGTGTACTTAAGATTATATCGGAAAGTTCAGTTGCGGCAGGAGTTCGAAGGATAGAAGCATTGACAGGAAATGGTGCGTTGCAGTACATTCGTGGAATGGAGGAGCGATTCAATATTCTCTATGATATGCTGAATAATACGCCAGATATTGTGGTAGCAGTTGAAAAGCAGATAGCCGAGAATAATTCGCTCAAAAAGCAGGTAGAGATGTATATGCAGCAGCAGGCTGACAACCTGAAGCAGAATATGATTGATCGCGCAGAGGATATTTGTGGAACAAAGGTGATTCGTTATATGAGCAAAGTTGACCCAGAGGTTTTAAAGGTCATTGTTCCATATATGAGGGGAAAGTTTGGAGAACAGAGATTTATGTTGGCTATTGGCAATGTCAGTGATGGTAAACCATCATTGACACTCTTCCTCAGTCAAGCCTTGGTGGATGAGGGTATGCACGCAGGTAAAATAATCCGTGAGGCAGCTAAGTACATCCAAGGAGGTGGTGGAGGTCAGGCGTTTATGGCTACAGCTGGAGGTAAATATGTCAATGGTTTGGATGAAGCTCTTGACTTTATTGTTGACAAATTGTAGTTATGTACTCAAGTTTCGCATGTTTAGCCTGGAAGACAGTACCTCAAGTTGCATATGTTCAGCCTGGAAGGCTGTACTGTGAGTAACCGAGCACATAGTGCTCGGTATATCAGCGACATAGTGTGTCTGCCTGGATTACTTGTGCCGAGTGAGTGCAGAGTCAAGCTTTGCTTGGACTATGCCGAGTGCAGCCGAGTGTCGAGTTTTTCAATGGCAGTACCCTAATTCTTAGGTTGTTAATTGTAGTACTGTCTTCCAGACAATATACTTGGTGCATATTGATGTGCAATTTTGAACACCCTAGCTTTCAGCCCAAAAGAGCACCTTACCTTTCGGGGTGCAGGTGTTACAGGTAATGAGTAGAGTTTTCGGACAGGCGGGGGGTAGTGATTGGAGGTTAGTGATTTGGAGGGTTGGAGGTTTGGGCAAAATAGGCAGGTTGTCTGCCATCGAAAGCGAGACGGTCAGAGAAGAGATTCA
>JAGHVI010000139.1 GCA_018064385.1 Candidatus Minthenecus merdequi | reverse complement strand
AATTACTGCAAACCGAAAGCAAAGAGCTTGCTCATTTGCTGAGGTGCAGCGTAATTTATCAAAAAATAAATTCAAAAGCGTCCAATTATGAACCATCCGCCCTGCAACTTAAAAACATAATTAATAGAACCACCCTCAATTATCTGGAATGTAGAATCGTATGAACGAGACCGGTCCGTTGATTTTGCGTGCTTGCTCATCATACGAAGCTGCCATCGCTATATATTCTTTGCCGAGATACATTTGGTCAAACCAATCAAAGACAAGTGTAGTCTCGGGTGCATCGAATGTAGGGAATATCATCTGCCACTGAATGCACATGTCAAGATAAGAAGAGAGGGCATTTTTCACACCTTCGTCCGTGAAGTCATCACCATAATCAAGAATGTAATCCTCGACCAGCCAAATCTGCAGTACGTACGTCACTACGCTGTCCCCAGGGGTTGCGGTGACCGTGATATTTGCCGAATCGTATGTCAAGTCTATGGCGTTGCTGACAATGACTGGAGGGTTTTCCGTTGTGTCAGGTGGTGTGACAGGAGGTTCGGGCGTGTTTGAATCATCCTTCTTGTTACAAGCGAACAAAGAGATGAAAATCAGAGGTAATAATAAAAGTCGTTTCATTTTTTTATTGTTTTATTTAGCCACAGCCTCCAGTCGCTTCATAATAGAGAAAATGAAGATAGCAGCCAGAGAGCATACAGCAATTAAAATAGACCAGAGTACCCAAAGAGGCAATGGTCCCCAAAGCGAACCGATGATTGAAGTAAGATAGTTGCCGATAGCGGTTGCAGCAAACCAAAGCCCCATCATCATTCCTTTGTATTTGGGAGGTGCAACTTTCGAGACAAAAGAGATGCCCATAGGCGAAAGGAACAACTCTGCCAGAGTCAAAACAAGGTATGTCGAGATAAGCCATTCAGGTAAAGCAAGTTGGTCTGGCATAATACCATCGGAAATTTGATTGGGTGTAGGCATTCCGACAGAAGCAAAGACCATTACAAGATAGCCCAAAGCAGCGATTATCATACCATAGCCGATTTTGCGTGGAGCGGAAGGCTCATTGCCACGTCGGGCAAGTGCACCAAAGACTGCGAGCGAGACTGGAGTGAGTGCAACAACGAAAAATGGGTTGAACTGTTGGAAAGTCTGCGGAAGTACGTCTATCGAAGAATCCATTTTGCTGTAGAACCAGACGGCACTGCCAAACGAGACAAGAGTGACAATGGCAGCGGCAATTCGAGAAGTGATTTTTTCGGATTGAAAGATAGCGAAGAGACCATAAACACCTATAACCACAAGAACGAGGTTGAGGATGTTGAAACCAAAGCGGGTGAAACCTGTCAAACCACTGAGTTGCGTATAGTCACGAGCGAATAAAGTAAGAGTAAGACCGCTTTGCTGGAAAGCCATCCAGAAGAAAATGACCACTGCAAAGACAAGGCAAAGTGCGGTTATGCGTTGGCGTGTTTCGGCTGGAGATAATTCCTCGACCTTGACTGATGTATTGCCGGAGTCCGATAGCTGTTTGCTGTTTATGTCGGCGTGTTTGAAATAAGGTCTGCCTAAGATATAGACCAAAATTGAGAAAACGAGAGAGATGCAAGCCACGGCAAAACCCCAGTGATATGCGCCAGAGAGGCTGTCGATGTAGTATTGTGAGAATTGTGCGAGGTCGCCATTCCAAGCACCTTGAGTCTGAGCGAGTTCGGTATATTGAGCAAGAGCATTAGGCTGGATTGTCCCATCGAGATATTGGTTAGCCCATTGAGGAATACGGGAGACGTATATCAAATCGGCTTTGCTCATAAAGTATTCAGTAATCTTGGTAGCAGTAGCAGGGGCAAACATTGAGCCAATGTTAATAGCCATATAAAATATGGAGAAAGCAGCGTCTCGACGACCTTCATATTTAGGGGCATCGTAGAGGTTTCCGACCAAAACCTGCAAGTTTCCTTTGAACAATCCTGTACCAAGTGCAATAAGAAACAGAGCACCAATCATAGCAGCAATGCCAACACCGTTTTGTGGTGCAGGGAGAGCAAGGGCAAGATAGCCAAGGAACATAACAACGATTCCCCAAGTGACCATTTTGCCATAGCCATGACGGTCGGCAAGCATACCGCCTATGACTGGTAGAAAATATACACACGCCATAAAACCTCCGTAGATTTGGGAGGTCATTGCATTTGAAAAACCAAATTTTGCTTGAAGAAAGAGAGCAAAAATGGCGAGCATGGTATAATATCCAAAGCGCTCGCCTGTATTGGCAAGCGCTAGGAAATATAGACCTTTAGGTTGACCTTTGAACATAACTATTTAGCTACTCTTTCAAGCCATTTAACCATACCAAGCATAACGCCCATCGAGACAAGGCAGATTATGAGGAATACCATCCAGCAATACTCGATTGACCATGCATTATACATCTTTGTACCAATCCAGAGGAATACGTTGCCTACAGCGGTAGCACCTAGCCAGAGACCCTGGCAGAGACCTACCATGTGACGTGGAGCAACCTTTGATACAAACGAAAGTCCGAGAGGAGAGATGAACAGCTCAGCAACAGTAAGGAAGAAATACGTAACGATGAGAACCCAAGGCTGAGCCTTGATCCAACCATTGTCTGCACGGATAGCATCGGAAGCATCACGGAATTCAACTCCTGAAGGATAACCTGCGTTCATAGAATAGAGAGTGAGGAAGAGATAAGCCAAGCCAGCAATGAACATACCTATGGCAATCTTGCGAGGAGTTGAGATACCTTTGCCACGACGGTCAAGACCTTGGAAGAACCACATAATTGGGAAAGTCAGAACAATAACAAAGAATGGGTTGAGAGCTTGCCAAATTTCAGGGGCAATTTGGTCTGTCTGCACAAAATCACGTGCAAAGAACGAGAGAGATACGCCATTTTGGTGGAAAGATAACCAAAAAAAGATAGCGATTCCGAGGACAGCAAAGAGAGCAGCCATACGCTGTTTGATTTCGGCAGCCATTGCTCGCTTCTCTTCGGCAGTATATTCAACAACCTGCGTTGCTTCTTTCTTGGCTGGTTGAGGGAATGTCTTCTTGTTGCAGAGGAAGATTACCAACGAGATAATCATTGCAAGAACAGATGCGATGAAAGAGAAGTGAATACCAGTATTGAATACGTTGATATACTCAAGACAGAACTGAGACATATCCGTGATGGCAGATGGGTCAACAACAGAAGCACTGAAAGTCTCAGTAAACTTCTCTGTCAACTGACCATCAGCAAGATATTTATGGCAGAGACCAGCCATATCAGAGTTGTAGATGAAATTATGCTTATTCAACCACCAGCTGCGGAGAACAGGTGCAATGAATGGAGCAAAGAGACCACCAACGTTGATGAACATATAGAAAATCTGGAAACCAGAGTCACGCTTGCCTTTTGCGATAGCGAGAGCCTCAGGACCCTCCTTTGCAGCCTCTGCCTCAAACTCGTCGTACATTTTGCCGACGATTGCCTGAAGGTTACCCTTGAAGAGTCCATTACCGAAAGCTATCATAAAGAGAGCCAAGCAAGTAAAGACGACAATGCTCCACCACTGACCATCATTACCAAATTCGCTAAATATAGGAATAGAGAGGCATACATAGCCAAGAGCCATAATAATGAGACCCCATTGGATGGTACGATTGTATTTCTGAGTACGGTCAGCAATGATACCACCGACAAGACTCAATACATAGATTCCTGCATAAAAAACAGAATAGATGGCGCTGGCTTTTTCTTCGGCAAAACCGAATTTAGAAACCAGAAAAAGTGAGAGAACGGCATTCATGATGTAGTAACCGAACCTTTCGCCCATGTTACTGAGGGCAGCCGCAATAAGCCCTTTTGGATGTCCTTTCATAATGATTAGAGTGTTTATTGATTAGAAATTAATTTGTTTTTCAATGGATTGGCATACATTTCCAAGAGTTTGTGCCAAAGGAAATCGTTATCTTGATTGGGAATGTTGATTTTTGCTAACTGTCCTTTTAGATAATTTTCCGAGTCGGGGTCTGAGTGTCTGTCACCATAGAGTTGCGAGTATGCCCATTCGTTGATGGGGTAGATGGTGTAGTTTGAGTGTATTGTACGGTCTATCAACTGGCAGACAGCTTCAGTTTGTTGTTTGCGGTTGAGGTTTTCAGTTGCGAGTTGATGAAGTTTTGGGTTGATTGATGTCGAAAAGTGGATGTTGATTCGACCGTGATTGCCCTGAATGCCTGTTTTCATACTCACAACATCATCCATTGGTCCTTTGTGGAAGTCAGGGTTGTAATGACGTTGATGGAGTTCAATGGCTTTGAGGTAATCACAAGGGTCGAATTCGTACGAAAAGGTAGTAGGATGGATGTTGAGGGGAATGAGATTGTCGATTATCGAAGAGCCGTTACCGCTCATCGAAAGCATTTTGATAAGGCTCTCCTGGGTCTGATCCGTTGAATCTTTTGAACGGCCTTCGCGTTGTGCCATCCAGACAGAGTTGTTTCTTTCTGTTATTGTGTAACGGATATACGAACTGAGGTGAACAAACGAGGACATCATCTCGCCGCGTGTCAGGTTTCTTTTGACTGTGAAACTGCGGGAAAGGCGGACAAAGTCACGAATCCAGGGACGGGCATAGAGGTTATCACCGATGGCTATTTCCGATGTGTTGCGAAACGAGCGGACAAGAGCAAGATTAATGTATGCAGGGTCAATTGTAATATCACGGTGGTTGGTAAGATACAGTTCGGCATGCGAGGTGATATTCTCCAAGCCCGAGGCGGTCAGTCGGGTAGAATTGGAGTCGGCAAGCCATTCCAGCAATGGTTTTTCGAAAGCTAATTGGAAATCAAGCACCGTAGAAAAAGAATCTGCAGTGCTGTCAATTTCATCGACGTTTACACCGGGAATCGAGGCAGCAACCTGTCGGAATTCCGGGTCATTGCATAAGCGATGTAAAACCGAAGGGACTTCGGAATCGGAATAAGGCCGGATGTCGTCAAACATTGATAGTTCCATCTTTGATATGAATTATACGGTCGGACTTTGAAGCAAGTTCCTCGTCGTGGGTTACTATGAAAATTGTAAGACCAAATTGGTCTCGCAAATCAGAAAAGAGGGTATGGAGTTCTGCACGATTGTGCGAATCAAGGCTGCCCGACGGTTCATCGGCGAGGAGAACGGAAGGGTTGTTGATGATTGCACGGGCAACAGCAACACGCTGTTTTTCGCCTCCTGAAAGTTCTGACGGTTTATGGTCGGTTCGATTCTTCAGCCCAAGAAAATCCAGAAGATGCATAGCCTTTTTGCGAGCATCACCAAAAGAGAGACCTCCAATAAGAGCTGGCATCATAACATTCTCAACGGCGGTGAATTCGGGCAAAAGTTGATGAAACTGGAAAACAAAGCCGAGTTTACGATTGCGAAACTCTGCCATTTTTCTTTCCTTGAGAGCGAGTACATCAATGCCATCTATCAGCACACGACCAGAGTCTGGTGTATCCAGTGTGCCAATTATCTGCAAGAGTGTTGTTTTTCCAGCTCCGCTTGGTCCCATAAGCGAGACTATCTCGCGTGACGAGACATGCAGATTAACCCCTTTCAGGACTTCGAGCGAACCAAAAGATTTGTGTATGTTTTCTACATTTATCATTTTAATAATATAATGTCGCGAATGACAACGCTTGCCATCAAGCAACCGAAAACGGCAGGCATATAGCTTATCGTACCAACGTTTGAGTGTTTGTTCAGTTCGTTTTCAGTAATTTCGATTTTATCTCGGTCAACGACTTCGTCTGAATAGACAACTTTGAAGCCGCTGCGTATGCCGAGATGGTGAAGCCTTTTGCGCACCATACGGGCAAGTTTACAATAGTTTGACTTTGAGACATCGTCAATTCGCACACGCGTAGGGTCAAATTTGCCGCCGCTGCCCATTGAACTTACGATTGGTATGTTACGTTGGCGTGCCGCAAAGATAAGAAAAACCTTCGGGGTAAGTGTATCAATTGCATCAACGACATAATCGTAGTGTTCTTGGTCAAGCAGGGCTTCTGTCAGTTCGTCTTTCAGATAGAGTTGCCGCGCCTCAACATCTGCTTCAGGGTTGATGTCGAGTAATCGTTCACGGAGAACCTCGACTTTGGAATGTCCAACTGTGGAACGAAGAGCAATAAGCTGTCGGTTGATATTGGTTTCCGTGACGACATCATTGTCAACAATGACGATATGTCCCACACCTGCACGGACAATCATCTCGGCAGCATACGCACCAACGCCACCGACTCCGACAACAAGCACTTTGGAATTGCGCAGTCTGTCACAATTCTCCTTCCCCATCATCAATATGTTCCGTTCCTTCCACATCGTAAGGTGAGTTCTATATAATCATTCCTAAGACTGCGGCAATTGCTATCATCAGTATAGGGCTGACTTTCAAGTATTTTATTAAGATAAAAGCAGCCCCAAGTATAATCCAGGCTTTCAAGTCGCTATATTGGGGACCGAATGTTTCCTCTGTTATCAGCAACAATGCAGCGGCAGCAATAAGTCCTATAATCACAGGTTTGAGCGATGACATTATGCTTTTAATCCAAGGGTTCTCCTTAAAACGGGATATCATTGATGCAATAATCATCATAATGATGAAAGAAGGCAGCACGATGGCTGTTGTAGCAACAACCGAGCCAAACACCGAGTCGGTGGCAAGGTAACCTGCGTATGTTGCAGTATTTATGCCAATGGGACCCGGAGTGACCTGACTTATTGCGACCATATCTGTGAACTCCTGCGACGTTAACCAAGGATGGTTTTCGACAACTTCGTATTGAATGAGTGAGAGCATTGCTGCCCCTCCCCCAAAGCCAAAGAGACCAATCTTGAAGAAAGTTACGAACAATTGCAGATAAATCATCTCTTATGGGTTTTATAGCACTGTGCCGCAATGCCGTATGCTATTGCGAGTAATATCAAATAGATAGGCGACACTTTCAGTCGCCATATCAATAATGCAACTGCAACAGGAATGAATGCTTTTTTCCAGTCTATGCCTGCTGTTTTTGCGAGGCTGAAGACCGGTACAGCAATCAACGCAATAACGGCAGGGCGGATGGCTGAGAAAGCCTTGCGCACCCACACATTATCTTGAAAGCGAGTAAAGAACATAGCAATCAGGATAATTGATATGAACGAGGGCAAAACAGCACCGAACGCGCTAACGATTGCACCCTTGCGTCCGGCAATTTTATTGCCAGTCAGGATTGATATGTTGACAGCCAAAATTCCAGGAGCGGTCTGAGCTAAAACGACAAGGTCAAGAAAGTCTTCGCGGGGAATCCATTTGCGGCGGTCAACCACTTCATTTTCGATGACCGAGAGCATAGCATATCCACCACCGATGGTAAATGCACCGATTTTTGAGAATGTCAGGAATAGTCTCAGCAACATATCCAAGGTGTGTTTTTTAGCGGTGAATTAATAGATCTCACCTTTAATAGTCAGGTAGTTTGTATGCTGTATTTTCGATTGCAGCGGAGCCAGTGAAGTCAATGGTCGTTAAGACAATATTGACCGAGGCAGAACCTGTTGCATCGGTATGCCAGGTGATTTGGTCATTTTCGAGAGTAGCAGTTTTATGAACAAGCGAATAGGTGACAGGAATTGTTATTCCGTCAAACAATTCGTAACTGATAAAATCGCTTGGCTTAATGTTTTGTGTCTCGGTGGAACTTTCAAGTATAAGATTGTTTCCGCTGACAATAGCTGTACAATTGTAAAAACCAGAAACGTTTACCTGATTCTCCTTTGTCGTGTCTTTGGTGATGACAAGCGAGAACTGCTTCTCGTAAGGAATGTTTTCTGGTATTAAACCCGAAATTGTCTCGTCGCTGGTTCGGATTGAGATGTTGGCATTGACGTTCAGTTCATATTCACCCACAAAAGCATCGCGTGGGTCAAGTGTTGGACCGAGTGAGTCATCAGTGTTTTTGTCCTTCTTGCAAGAAACAGCGGCAAGAAGAATAAATGCAAAGAAAATAATTTTTTTCATAATTGTAATTTATTATTGGTGATTTCTATATCATTTCGGGGGTTCTTCAAGAAAACTTGTGTTTCGGGCAATTATTCGTAGTGTTGAAACAAGAAGTCGTTGTAAGGAAAGCGCTGGATATGAATTGCTTTCACACGTTCATAGAGGATTTGTTTCAACTCTTCTATATTTGTACGGGCTGAAGCCGAGACAAATATGCAGTCATTGTCCATACGCGACATCCAAGACTTGCGGAGTTCGTCAAGGCTGTAATTCTCTCGTTTCTTCTCTGAGAGGTCATCCTCGTCTTGAGGAGAATAGGTGAAGGCATCAATCTTGTTGAAAACCAGGATAGTCGGCTTCTTTTCCTTACAGACTTCAAGCAGTGTTTTGTTAACTACCTCGTACTGCTCCTCAAAGTTTGGGTGCGAAATGTCAATAATATGAACAAGAAGGTCAGCCTCGCGAACCTCGTCTAGAGTGCTTTTAAATGATTCTATAAGAGTTGTCGGAAGTTTACGTATGAAACCGACTGTGTCGGACATCAGGAAAGGCAAGTTGTCAATGATGACCTTTCGGACAGTGGTGTCAAGCGTAGCAAAAAGTTTGTTTTCGGCAAAGACCTCGCTTTTCGACAGCAGGTTCATCATAGTTGATTTACCTACATTGGTATAACCTACGAGAGCCACACGCACCATTTTCCCTCGATTCTGCCGTTGAGTGGTCATTTGACGGTCGATGCTGAGAAGTTGTTTCTTGAGCAGGGAGATACGGTTTAGGATTATCCGGCGGTCAACCTCAATCTGTGTTTCACCCGGTCCGCGCATACCGATGCCGCCCCGTTGACGCTCAAGGTGAGTCCACATACCGGCAAGACGAGGGAGAAGATATTGGTACTGAGCCAATTCAACTTGAGTTTTTGCGTATGCAGTCTGTGCTCTTTTTGCAAATATATCAAGAATAAGATTAGTGCGGTCCAGAATTTTTGTTTTCAGTTCATTTTCAATATTGCGAAGTTGCAGTGGGGATAGTTCATCGTCAAAAATGACCATACCGACAGGATAGTCGCTTTCTTTCTGAATCTCGATAAAATCAGCGATTTCAGCCAGTTTACCTTCGCCGACGAAAGTGCGGGAATTTGGAGCGGGGAGACGCTGGAGGAAACGTTTTTGAACCTTGGCACCGGCGGTATCAGCGAGAAATGCAAGTTCGTCAAGATACTCACGAGCCTTAGCCTCCTTTTGGGAAGGCGTTATCAAGCCGACAAGAATAGCATTCTCGCAATATATTTCTGTTTTTTCTATCATTCGTGCTTGTTAAAATTCTCAAGACGTGAGGTCCGTCGTTCCGAAACAATGAACAATGCCTGTTCCCGAATATCGTCAGGAAGAGTTATATTACGCAATTGTATGCTGCGAATCCAACCTGCGACATCTTGTTCCCGGAGAGTAAAGAAGACATCTTCAATCATTTTTTGTTGCGTTTGGGTCATATCTTCCGGAGCAATTCCTGCAAGTGAATCAAGTTCCTCATCGTCAAAGTATATTATTTCATTGGTTTTGGTGAGCAGAGAATCACGTTCGCAAACTGCATGTGCGCCACAACAATCGTCAGGAATCTCCTTCTTTTCTGGAACAGGAGCCTCTTTGTTGGCTTTACGGATGTATATTCCTGCCAATGACAGCAGAACAACCAATACAACAGCGACGGCAAACAGAATCCAATTCATCCGAGCATAAAACTTTTGATACCGATACTGTCCTTCAGCTCAACGCAATAAGTGTTGATATGACGTTCGCGTTTGTTTTCGTATATATCATCAATAGTGACAAGGATGGCAGTCTCCTCGACATTACCGAATGTGTCATTTATTGCTGTACCGAAACATTTCATTGTTCCCGAAAGTCCAATGTATGAACTGACAAGCGGAGGAAGGTTAAGTCCAAGATTTTTCAGTTCAGTGTGGAGACGCTTATATGCAATCAGGAACGCAAGTCCGCTGAATTTTGCTGTAAGAAAAGGAATTCTGGTTTCAATTTTGAGTGGTTTAATAGGAGAGACAAGTGCTTTTTTGTCGCCACAATATTTCTTTAGGAAATAAAGAATAAGGTCACGTCCCTCAGTTCCGTATGAAGGATACATAGTGAACTTGCCGAACATATACTTCATATCTGGACACTCGACAATGAGAGCGCCAATTCCGTCCCAGAGGTTGTCGAGTGCATAAAGGCTTTTTGCACCTTGACGGGAGGATTGATACTCAGGGACAACGAAAGAACGACCAAGTTCGATGATATAAGGGAGATACTCCTTATTAAAAGTTTCGGAGAAATTGAAAAGATGAGCGGAAGCAATGCGCGGTTGTCCGTTTTTATCCAAGGTGATATTCTTGCCAAGAATAAAACGATAACCGCCAATAATTTCTTCAGCATCAGGATTCCAGACGATGAGTTGCTTGCAAGGTTTCTCCATAGTGTCGTACTCGTCAATATCGCAAGCGAGACCCGTACCACCACCGGCAGCGCGGAAAGTAATTTCGCGGAGACGACCGATTTCCTTCATTACATTTGGAGAATTGTGAGCATCAACCACATAGATAAGATTGTTTGCCTTGTTTGTACGGCGGAGTAATTTATCCTCTGTCAATTCGGACAAAATCAGAGATTTTTCGATTGGTTCAATAATTGGTTCGTTCATAATTATCAACGTAATATAGTCAGTACTCTATCTAATCCTTTGATGAATGTGTCGATTTCAGACATAGTATTATACATTGCAAAAGAGACACGGACGGTACCTGGGACAGAGAAACGGTCAATCAAAGGTTCGGCGCAATGATGACCTGTGCGGACAGCTATTCCCAGTTTGTCAAGCATTGTGCCAATATCGTAGGGGTGAATACCATCCACGACAAAGGAGAGAATACCGCTGCGATGAGCGGCTGTGCCAATCTGGCGTACACCATTAACAGACGCAATCTGGTGTATTGCATAATCCAAAAGGTTGTGTTCGTGTTCGATAATATCGTCAAAACCGACACGTTCAATGTAATCGAAAGCTTCGGCAAGAGCACGACTTCCAATGTAGTCTGGTGTGCCTGCCTCGAATTTATACGGCAACTTGTTGTAAGTTGTCTTGTCGAAAGTCACATGGTCAATCATCTCGCCACCGCCCATAAAAGGGGGCATCATTTCCAATAAAGCACGACGTCCCCAAAGGACACCAATGCCATTAGGAGCATAAACCTTATGACCTGAGAATGCGATAAAATCAGCATTTAATGCCTTGACATCGATATGCGTATGAGCAATTGCCTGTGCACAATCGACAAGAACGTAAGCACCGACAGCGTGAGCACCGGCGACAATAGGCTCAAGATTGTTGATGGTGCCAAGCACATTGCTGATTGCCGTACAGGCGACAATTTTTGTCTTTGCGGAAAGTAGGTTGTTCAACGAAGAGTAGTCCAACTCGCCATTGTCAAGAACAGGAATAACCCTTAACTTCAATCCAAGACGCTCGCAAGCAATCTGCCAAGGGACTGTATTTGAATGGTGTTCCATACCTGTGACAAGAATTTCGTCACCGGGTTTGCAAATGACGTCCGGCAGAGTACGGGCAACAAGATTAACACTTTCGGTTGTACCACGGGTGAAAACGATTTCGGCACTGTCCTCAGCCCCTATGAAACGAGCGACACGCGAGCGGGCTTTTTCGTGATGGTCAGTAGCAATTTCGCTCAGATAATGAACCCCACGGTGGATATTGCCATTCTCATTCTCGTATGCGTGTATGATACGGTCAAGGACGCAACGTGGCTTTTGTGTTGTGGCACCATTGTCGAGATATACGAGAGGGAAGCCATACACTTCGGTCGAGAGAATGGGAAAATCTGTCCTTATTTTTTCAATATCTAACATTTGGCTAAGTTCAAAAAACACATTTTCTTATTTCACGAGACAGTTGACACAACCGACAGATTCGTTTCTCAGACGTTTTTCGATAAGCATTCTGAGTCTGTCTTGAAGGGCAGGCGAATTGACGTGCCCGATGACATCGGCTGAAAAAGCCTGTAAGAGCAACATACGGGCTTCGTCTAAACCTATGCCGCGTTGGCGCATATAAAATATAGCAGCCTCGTCAAGCATACCTGTTGTGGCACCATGCCCGCATTTGACATCGTCAGCATAAATCTCGAGTTGCGGACGCCCCATTACACGGGCTTTGTCACTGAGAAGAACGTTGCGGTTTGTTTGGTATGAGACGGTTTGCTGTGCACCGTGGTCAACGACTATTCTGCCGCTGAAACCGGCACGGGACTCGCCATCAAGAATATATTTAAAAAGTTCATTGCTCGTACAATGCGACACATGGTGGCGTATGATGGTGTAATTTTCCGAACGTTCCGCGTCACGGGTGAGCAGGACACCTCCAAGCCATGTTTCGGCATATTCGCCATTAAGGTCAACCTCAATGTGATTGCGTGTTGCCCCATTACTTATTCCGAAATTGCCCATATTCACGCGGCTAGTTCCGGCTTGTGAAACAGCAAACCGGCGCAGGTTCGCAACCGAAGGAGAAGTACTTTCCATCGATGTATAACTGAATGAGGCATTATCTGATACAATCACCTCATTCATTCTTATTGCAAAATAGTGGTTTCTGTCCATCGAATGGTCACAGTCAATGAGATGGAGAGATGACTCTTTTTCCAATACAATAAGATTGCGATTAACCACCATCATATCGTTGCCGGACCATAGCATATTGACCATTTGCAGAGGAGCAACAACCGAAACACCTTTTGGCACATAGACAAAGAAGCCATCCTGGACCAAAAGAGCATTCATTGCAATGAAAGCATCATTTTTATCATTCAATGCCTTACCGTAAAATTTTTCAATCAACCCGGCATGAGCCACTGAAGCATATTGCATTGAACATACAAAAGCGCCATCGCCAAGCAAAATCTCGTCATCATCGCTGCCCCAGACATCGTTGAGCATATAACCGACGGTTGCCTTGATGCCTGGAATTGCGCAACGGAACATATCTTTAGCATTGATGCCAAACCGTGTTCTGTTGAGGTTGACACCCCATTCCCGATTCATACGGTCAAACAGCGGGCAGTAGCGGTAAGCCTCAGTGCCGGTTGAAGGGAACTCGTTTGCAGTCAAGGCATCGTATGCTTCTGAACGGTAATTGTTGAAAACAGAAGCTGAGCGAGAGCAAAGCAACTCTTTTTGATTGTTATATATTTCGAGAACTTGGTTCTTCATAATCGTCTGTAACCTAATTGATAGAACCACCCTTCATTTCACGAATCCAGTCATAACCCTTTTCCTCAAGTTCGCCAACCAGCTCCTTCGAACCCGACATAACAATTTTGCCATCCATCAGAACATCCACCACGTCTGGAACAATATAATCCAAGAGACGTTGATAATGAGTGATAACCATCGAGGAACGTTCGGGCGAACGGAGCATATTCACACCGTGAGCCACAATGCGTAAAGCATCAATGTCCAGACCCGAATCTGTTTCGTCAAGAATGGCAAACTTAGGTTCGAGCATTGCCATCTGAAAAATCTCGTTCCGTTTTTTTTCGCCGCCCGAGAAACCTTCGTTGACAGCGCGGTTTGCCAGCTTGCTGTCCAACTCGACCATCTGACGTTTCTCGCGCATCATTTTCAGAAAATCGCCCGATGCCAGAGGTTCCAATCCTCGATGTTTTCGCTGTTCGTTAACGGCAGCGCGCATGAAATTGGTCATACTGACACCTGGAATTTCCACAGGATACTGAAAACTCATAAAAATGCCTTCGCGGGCACGTACTTCGGCAGGCATTTCGAGCAGATTTTTTCCGCCGAACCAAACCTCGCCCTCGGTCACCTTGTATGCAGGATGTCCCGAAAGAACGTTGCTCAGAGTGCTTTTTCCGGCACCGTTAGGTCCCATAATAGCGTGAACCTCGCCTGCTTTTATGGTAAGATTCAGACCTTTCAGAATTTCCTTACCTGCAATTTCAGCATGCAGGTTCTTGATTTCCAACATATATAATTGTGTTATTAGATTTCCAGCTTAATCAGTCCGTCCGTCACTCTGTATGCAAACAGCAGAACGAGAAACACCAGGAAGGCGATGTTTGCAAAATTGCTTCTCTCAGTACTGAAATAACGGGCGAACACCAGCGCAGCCATCAAAACGACAGTTGCTAGCAATCCCGGATTAAATTCCTTGCAAACAACGGTCATTGCAAAAGTCAGGATGAATGCGATGTTTATGAAAGTTCCATTCATTCGCATTCGGGCATCATATTTGTGTGATATTCCAATCAAGGCAATCATCACAACCGTCACCGCAACGAACAATGTTGTCAATCCAACAATATGAACAACATTGCCTTGAAAACTGAAGAAGTCAAAATTTGCAAACTGAGCCACATAGTCATAAAACAGCGAAACTTCTCCAATCGAAAAACATACACCCCACACCAGCCAGACAAACACCAGCAACGCCACAGCAAAACTTATGAAGATTCTGGCAGAACCAACCTTGAAAACGACAAGTCCCAAAAAGAAGAGACTCAACATCCAGATATATTCCGGAACAAAAAGAGAAGATATCAGGATTAACAGCACTGCTCGGAACGATTCATTGACCTGGTTTGAAACTGAATAAAAGTCAAAGACGGTCAACCAGGCAGGGTAGAAGAAACCGAATGCAACCATTCCCGAGTCAAAGAACTGCAATTGACAGACGGCAGTAACAACAGCCATACCGATGACAAACGTCAGAACCGAACGTGCCGAATACCAGACAACCGCCCAGAAAACGAAGGCAAGAACTTTGGATATAACTGTTGGAACAGCGAAAAGCCCGTTTCCCATAAACACCAGTTCACTGGCTTCGTTCGCTGCAGGTTCTGAAACGAGAGGGAGAAACCAAAAGACAGCCGACAGCAGTGTGGTGACCGCAATTGTCACCACACCCCCGTTGGCTATTCTTTTTGTAATCTCCAATCTGTACATTACGCTTCGCTACGATGACGACGATAACGATACGCTTCGCTACGATAACCCTTCAACAAGCTCAGTTGTCATCGTCATCGTTTTCGTTGTTATTTCAGTCCACGCCCACGGAGCATCGGTTCGATGTCAGGGTCTCCACCTTTGAAATTGCGGAACAGCTGCATCGGGTCAACCGTATTTCCGCTGGACAGCAGAACCTTGAAAGCTGCAGCGGTTGCAGGATCAAAAATGCCGTTGCGCTCGAACACAGCGAAAGCGTCCTTGTCCAGCACCTCAGCCCAGAGGTAGCTGTAGTATCCTGCTGCATAACCGCCGCCCCAGATGTGGTTGAAATAGGTAGTTCTGTAGCGGGCGGAGATTTGAGGTATCAGTCCTATGGCGTTCATCTGCTCGTTCTCGAAGGCATATACATCAGTGATTCCGTCAACTGAGCTGAGGTTGTGCCAGCACATATCCAGTATCGAAGCAGCACAGAGTTCGGTTGTCATAAAGCCCTGGTTGAAGGTTGATGTGGCAAGAATCTTCTGTACAAGCGAGTCGGGGATAATTTCGCCTGTCTTGTAATGTTTGGCATACATTGCCAGCACTTCGGGTTTGAAAGCCCAGTTCTCGTTAATCTGCGAAGGCAGTTCTACAAAATCGCGGGCAACGTTTGTTCCCGAAAGGGTCTTGTACCGTGACTTTGCCAGCAGTCCGTGCAGGGCATGTCCGAACTCGTGGAACATAGTCTCCACCTCGTCAACATTGAGGAGCGAAGGAGTTGTTTCGGTTGGACGGGTGAAGTTGCCGATATTTACGACCACAGGGCGAACCTCCATTCCGTTTTTCCAATACTGACCGCGGATATTCTCCATCCAAGCTCCACCGCGTTTTGATGCGCGGGGAAAATAATCACAGTAGAACACACCGACCAGTGCTCCGTTATTGTCGGTCACGCGGAAACACTCAGCTTCGGGGTTGAAAAGGGGAGCATCATTGATTTTCTCAAAATTCACACCGTAGAGTCGGCTTGCCACATCAAAAACACCTTGACGGACATTTTCCATTTTGAAGTAAGGGCGTATTTCATTTTCGTCAAGCGCATATTTTTCCTGACGGAGCTTCTCGGCATAGAAATCCCAGTCATAAGCTTCGATAGTAACGCTGTCGCGGTCTGCAATTACCTGCATTTCCCCGAGTTCAATCTTTGCCTTTTCGTTGGCAGCCTTGAAAATTTCGGCAAGGAACGAATTGACAGCTTCGGGGGTCTTTGCCATTGTGTCATCCAGAATCATCTCGGCTGGCGTATTGTAGCCCAGCAGTTTCGCCTTTTCAATCCGCAGTCTGATGATGTCTATGCAAATCTGTTTATTGTCGTTATCATTGTTGTTGTTACCCTTGTTGTGATAAGCTTCGTACATCTGTCTGCGCAGTTCACGGTTTTCGCAGTATTTCATAAAAGGACCGTAACTTGGAACAGCCAGTCCGAACTGCCATTTGCCGTTGTTGCCGTCTGCCCTGGCTGCCGCAGCAGCAGCTTCACGCACGCCCTCGGGCAGTCCTGCCAGATCGTTTTCGTCTTCAATCACAAGTTTGAAACCGTTGAGGTCATTTCTGAGGTTATTCCCGAATCTGGTTTCCAGCACAGCCAGTTCCTTGTTGATCTGTCTGATTCGCGCCTGTTTGTCAGCAGGAAGAGCCACACCGTTGCGGACGAAGGTTCGGTGAATCTCCTCAATCAGTCGGAGCTGTTCTGAATCGTAATTCTGATTTTCACGGTTTTTATATACTGCATCAACGCGTTCAAACAGTTTTGCGTTCATGAAGATGTTATCCTGATGTTCCGAAAGCATAGGGCGAATTTCCTCCTGCAGGGCATCCAGGCTGTCATTGCCGTCACTCTCGCATACATTGAAAAACACTCCGCACACCTTGTCCAACAGTTCGCCCGACCCGTCGAGGGCAGCAAGTGTGTTTTCGAATGTAGGCTCTTCTGAGTTGTTTACAATCTGGTCAACTTCGGCATTCTGTTGTTTGAAACCCTCTTCGAAGGCTGGTTTGTAATCACTGTTCAGTATTGACTCAAATGGCGGAACACCCTCTGGGGTATCCCATTCAGCGAAAAACGGATTTTCGCGTTCGTTTTTTTCGGAACAGGCAAACATTGTCATTGCAACTGCTAAGATTAAGAATAATTTTTTCATATTATGAAGATATTAAAATACCATATCATTGCAAAATGCAAAGGTACGATTTTTTTCTGAATTATCCAACAAAAATCACAAAAAAATAACAGGCTACCGAAAGCAGCCTGTTATCATTGATTTATAACGATTTATTATAAATCGTCAACACCACCCTTGAAGAGTTTGCCATTGCTGACTTTGACAAGATCGCCATATTTTTCTTCAAGTTGTTTCTGATTTATCATCTTAGGGTCACCTATGATAATGATAGTTACAGGACGTCCCTTGATGTTATCCTCGTAGTATTTCTGAATCTGTTGGTATGTCAGGTTCTCAATCTTAGGGAGATTGGTTTTTGCAGGGTCATCGTTGTAACCCATTCTGCGCCAGTATTCAAATGTCTGGCTCTTGCCACGCATTGAAGGTTTAGCCACCAGTGTTGCCTGATAGAGGAACGTGCGTATATCTTCCATACGCGAAGCCTCGTCCTCAGGAGCAGGCATGTTGGTGATAAGATCCATCATAACATCAACAGCGTCAGCAACCTTGTCGCTCTGTGTTCCTACGTAACCGATGAGATAAGCATCCTTGTTTGGAACAGAAGGAGTGCTGTAACCAGCATAAGCAGTATATGCCATTGAGCGTTTTTCTCGGATTTCGTTCATTACCAAACCTGAGAAACCACCGGAGAAGTATTGGTTGAAAGCGTCAGCAAGAACTTCCTGTTCTTTGTTGTAGTTGGTGCCATTAACATAGAAATAAACTTTAGCCTGCTGCATTTTGCTGTCTGGGAGGAACATAATTTCTGTCTTGGCGTATGTTTTACGGTCACGCAAATATGGAGACTGGGTACCACGCATTGTTTCCTGCATTGGCACAGCTTTCATTGCTTCAGCCACTTCGTTGATGTCTTTCTTACCGCAATAATAAATGTCAAGCTTGTAGCCTGTAGCCTCCTGGATAGTTGTGGTCAGGTTGTCTTTGTTAACAAGGAAAGTCTCGTCGTAGCCGCTGCCGTCAGGGAGAACACTGTAATGATAGAGTTCGCTCATAGGAATACGGTCGATGTAACGTGACTGTTCACCGTAGAGAATGTATTCGAGGAGTGCTGACGAGAGTGCGTTTGTGCTCTTCTTCTCGCTGTAGCGTGACCAGTAAGCATTTGAAATCATACTCTTAATCTGTTTTTCGTCAAGGTCAGGCATCATAATCTGAGGAACGAGCATCTTCACAATCTTCTCAAGGTTCTTCTCATCGCCATATACACTGATGTAGAAGTAGCTGTCGTCAACGTCAAAGCTGTATGTTGCTCCGAGTTCTGAGTATGCGCGGTGAACTTCCTGCGAGTTTGCTTTCTTTCCATTCAACTGCATACAGCCGGCTGTGTTCATCAGTTGTACTGCGTAAGCCAATTTAGGCAAAACATGTGCACCAACGCCATAACGGAGTGTGAGCGAGAAGATGTCGTTCTTGTCGTTCACCGAGTAGTGCAGGTCAACGTTAGGGAAGAGGTTCTTGTTGGTTACGTCTGCAAAGTTGTTATATACGATATTAACATTAGTTGTTGGGATTTTCTTGAACTCCTTTGCGTATGCTGTTGTTACGCCCTTTGGAGGGTCGAGAGGCTTGATTGCGGGCTTAGCAAGTTTGTTCTTCTTAGGTTCGCCTGCCTCGAAGTCGATGGTAGCGCGTGGACCGTTCAGATATTTAGCTGCTACTGCTGCAACCTGCTCTTTTGTGAGTGCGCGTATTTCAGCGTCCTGGTTTACGTAGTCGCTCAGAGGAATATTGTATGTGAATGCGTAAGTACAGATATTGATTTTGGCATCTTGCGATTCGTCCATCATTGTCCTGTGGCTCTGGAGCATCTCTGCTTTTACCGAGTTGAACAGCCAGTCAGGGATTGTGTTAGCGTTCTTGATTTTCTCGATTTCTTTGTAAATCTCCTTCTCAGTGGTCTTTATATCATCAAATTTGCCCTGAATCATATCATAGTAAGGAACACCGATTACCAAAATACGACCGTCAATACGGCGTGAGTCGAGCGATACGAAAGCACCGCCTACAGTACCGTCAAGGTTCAGTTTGTCAAGCAGACCGGTTTCATGTCCGTTATTCAAAAGGCTGCAGGCAAACTCAAGAGCAGTAGCGTCCTTGTCGCCCTCTTTGATACCCTGGTAAGCCCAGATGTATTGTGGGGTGTAGCCGACGTTCAGTTTGTATGTCTTCTTGTCTTTAGTGAAGTCGTGTGCAGGGTATGTAGGACGTTCTGGAAGATCCTTTGGCACAAGTTTGCCGAAGTACTTTTGGATGAGAGGTTTTGCCTGTTCTGCATCGAAATTGCCGACGAGAAGAAGCACCATATTGTTAGGCACGTACCATGTGTTGTAGAAGTCGATGAGTGCCTGAAGGCTTGGGTTCTTCAGGTGGTCTGCATAACCGATTACGTCACGGTCGTATGGAGTGCCGCCATAAAGTTTTCCGTAAAGGAACTCACGCTGGTGTGTGCCGTAGTCGTCGTTGTACATGTTGTACTCCTCGAACACGTTCTCCAGCTCAGCCTGGAACGAACGGAATACAGGGTTAATCAGACGCTCTGAGTTCAGTGCCATCCATTTCTCCATTGCTGTAGCAGGGAAGTCGTTGTGGTAAGCAGTCAGGTCATAAGAGGTGAATGCGTTGAGGTTGTTACCACCGTAACCCTCTGTCAGGTTTGAGAAATCGTTGGTTGCACCGTATTTCGCAGCACGCAGCGAAAGCTCGTTGATTTCCTTGATGATGGCAAGGCGCTCAGGGTTCTCCTTCTTCGATGGTTTATCCTTTGCGTGAGCCTTACCCCATGCGTTGAGACGGCTGTAAGCGTCAATGATGCTGTCATAGATTGGCTTTTCTTTTGCCCAATCAAGTGCGCCGATAGTTTGTGTTCCCTTGAACATCATATGTTCAAGATAGTGAGCCAAGCCTGTGTAATCGGCTGGTTCGTCAACAGAACCTGCGCGGACAACAACGCGTCCGTGTACGTCAGGAACGGTGTGATCTTCCCACAGGTAAACGGTCAGACCGTTGCTGAGTTTATACTCCTGCAAACCGTGACCATAGCTTTTTGCCTGTGCAGACAATGCGGTAACGCCAAAGAGCGCAACCACAAGCAAAGATAAAAATCTACGTTTCATAAAATATAAAATTAAGAATTACTTACATTCAAGGATGTCGGCAGGTTGACATTCGAGTACATCGCAAATAGACTCGAGTGTCGAGAAACGGATAGCCTTGGCTTTTCCTGTTTTGAGTATAGAGAGGTTTGCGGGCGTGATTCCAACACGTTCGGAAAGTTCGTTGAGGCTGACGCCTTTCTCCTGCATAACCTTGTCAAGTTTCACAATAATCATATCGTTAAGTCGTTCTCCTCCTTCATTACAAGAGCCTGTTTGACTATTTCGGTCATCACGATGATGATAAGTCCCATTATGAGACTATCCCATTCTATTGTTGTGCGGTAGTGAATATCGAACCTTTCGATGTCGATGAGCTGACCGACAAGATAAGTTCTTCCTATATTCCACAGAGTGCCGAAAACAGACATCACGATAAATCCAATGCCTATGTGTTTCAGTCGGCGAACAACACGTTTTTCGAAGACTTCTGAACGTGTGAACGAGCGTATAATCTTGACGAATTGCACGATGAGGTAGAAGTAGAGTATAACTACAAACCACATTACTATGTCAAGGATTATTTCCAGGATTCCAAGACAACCCTCAACTTCGAACAACTCGTTGGAATACTCATATATTGTGACGTTGTTGTCAATGACAAACAGTGTTTCACCTGTTTTGAGGTTAATTTCTCGCACAGGTTCTCTTGAATCAATCGAAATGCTGGTGTGATGACGGCCGTGAAGCGTGCGAAAAGGAGCTTCCCACGAGCCATGTGCGTGCTCAACAGAGAGTATGTCATCAACAAGTGTCCACGCTAATGAAGCGAAAAATACGAATATTAGCAGTGTACAGAGTATTTTGAACCGTTTCATTTATCTAATTTCATTTCGACTGCAAAGTAACAACAAATTTTTGAAACTACCAAATTTTTTTATCGAAAAACGATATATTTGTGAGTTTTTTTTGTGAGTAGCCTATACGAGGACTTGCTTTTCAGTGTAAATGTGTTGGTTTTCATCTATTTCTTGTGGTGAATGAGAGTTTTAAGATTGAGGGCGGAATAGTGAGTTGTGTTTTGAAGATATGTCGGGAGTAGAGAGTACCGAGGGTTGTTGGTTGTAAGTGACTGATAATCACATTCACTGTCCGTATGGAGTCGGTAGTACAAATGTAAGGAGTTTTGTTAGGTTTAATCTTTGCACTGATAACAGGTATAATATAAAATTGTGGAATGTTTTGTGGTTTGAAAATTTATTTGTAACTTTGCACCCTCAAAAAAAATCAGTAATAAAAGATGTACGAAAACGAGATAAACCGTCGTCGCACTTTTGCCATCATCTCGCACCCTGATGCAGGTAAAACCACTCTTACAGAGAAACTTCTGCTGTTTGGAGGTGCCATTCACATAGCGGGTGCAGTCAAGTCTAATAAGATAAAAAAGACGGCAACATCCGACTGGATGGAAATTGAAAAACAGCGTGGAATTTCTGTTGCCACGTCTGTTATGGGGTTTGAATATCGTGGATTCAAGATAAACATTCTTGATACACCTGGTCACCAGGACTTTGCTGAAGATACTTTTCGCACTTTGACTGCTGTTGACAGCGTTATTATAGTGGTTGATGCAGCCAAGGGGGTTGAGGCTCAAACTCGACGTTTGATGCAGGTTTGTACGATGCGGAAGACTCCTGTGATGATTTTTGTAAACAAGATGGACCGAGAGGGAAAGTCACCTTTCGACCTTTTGGATGAACTGGAGGCTGAATTGGGTATTCATGTTCGTCCTCTCTCGTGGCCTATTAATATGGGTATGAAATTCAAAGGGGTTTATAATATATATCAGGACAAGCTAAACCTTTATACTCCCAACAAACAGCGTGTGACAGAGACTGTAGCTGTTGACCTTAACTCTGAGGAGTTGGACCGAATGGTAGGCAGTGATGATGCCGAGCAATTGAGAACAGATATCGAACTGATTAATGGTGTATATGACCCTTTCAATGTGCAGGATTATCTTGACGCAAGAATTGCACCGGTTTTCTTCGGCTCAGCTCTTAATACATTTGGTGTCAACGAGTTGTTGGATTGTTTTGTGGATATTGCTCCTGCTCCTCTGGCTGTTGAGTCAAGCGAAAGAAAGGTGGAACCTCACGAACCGGCTTTTTCAGGCTTTGTCTTCAAAATTCACGCCAATATGGATCCTAATCACCGCTCGTGCATCGCTTTTGTCAAGATTTGCTCGGGCAAATTCGAGAGAAATGTGGCATACAAGCACATACGTTTGGACAAGATGCTGAAATTTGCTGCTCCTACGTGTTTTATGGCGCAGAAGAAGGAAACTGTTGACGAGGCATTTGCTGGAGATATAGTCGGTTTGCCTGACACTGGAAACTTCAAAATTGGCGACACTCTGACCTCGGGCGAAACTCTTCATTTCAAAGGTCTGCCAAGTTTTTCACCAGAGATGTTTAAGTATATTGAGAATGCTGACCCGATGAAAACCAAACAATTGCAAAAGGGTTTAGACCAACTGATGGGCGAAGGTGTTGCTCAGTTGTTCACTCATCAGGCCAATAATCGTAAAATTATTGGCACAGTCGGGCAGTTGCAATTTGAGGTTATCGAATATCGTCTCCTTCACGAATACGGTGCTCAATGCCGTTGGCAATCTATTCCTCTGTTCAAGGCGTGCTGGATTGAGTCGGACAACGAAGCTCAGTTAAAGGATTTTATTCACCGTAAGGCAAATTATATGGCTAAGGATAAAGATGGCAGAGATGTTTTCTTGGCTGAAAGTAATTATCTGTTACAGATGGCACAAAATGATTTTCCTGAAATAAAGTTCCATTTTACTTCTGAGTTCTGATTAACGTGACATTTCACGAAAAACTTCTAAGGTCTTGATATTTCCAAAACCTGAAAGGTGGTGCTGATAATATCTTACGAGAAAATCAATAAATTGGCTACGCTCAGAGGACTTCAGATGAAACGGTTGGTTGTTGATGATACTGACTATGCACGAGCAAAGTTCCTTAGTTAAGTATTCCCCCTGAGGATGAGTGACCATTCTCCCCTCTGTTATGTCAAGAACAGAATTGTCGTTATAATCGCTGATGTCAGGCATTATTCCTATGTATGACATCAACTTAACAAGAAAAACGATATGGCAATCAGAGATACTTTCCTCAGATTCGTCAATTGCAATTATTGAGTTGTGAACAAAATCAAACAAACTGGAATCTTGCTGTTGATACCGCAATGCTTTATTCAGCATCTCAGCGATAAACTGTGATTCAAACATCTTGACTGGGTTTGTGCTGAGACTGCGAAAAGAGTAGGAGAGTGAACAATCAGCGATATACTTGACCTTTGCCGATGGTTTACCTGTAAGACGAATATCAAGAATTGTCAAAGGTGACAGATAACTGCGACGGAACTTTGAGCCCTTCCTTCCTGTGTGGACGTTCACGGAGACTAATCCATCGCCTTCGGTAAACATATTGACAATAAAACTATTGTCGCTATATGATACAGCATTGAGAAGTATAGCTTTCATTTTTCCAAATGGTGAATTTTCATTACTCTCCCATATTAGGATAGACTGCGGAAACCTCTTTTTTGAAAACACCACGGATTGTACTGCCGTCACGAGTGACAAATTCAAAGAACATTTTCTCTTTTTTTATATCAATATATCCAGATTCAGGGTAATATACTGAACCACTGCTTCCATCGTCAATGCCGGTGTTGAAAAGGTTGAAAAAGCCATGAGCGTCATAACCTCCTGCCGAAGGTTCGCACGTGCCGGGTTCTTTGCCGTATTTCATCTCGTAGTGACCATTAATGCTGTCCAACGGCAAGTAGATTACTGCCATTCCGAAAATATCATCGCCACAGGCAAACTCCATCATTGCCTTGCGCGATGAATACGCTGTCTCGTCTGACAATTTCAAAGAAGTTTCAGTCAATTCAAAATTTATTATACGGGGTGCTTGCGTCATAAATTTGTATGCTGCCCGTTCATTGTGTTTCTCGACTTTGACTTTTCCTTCGTAAGTGTAGTCCCCCTTTTCGCCATTGACCAGTTCGTATTCAATGTGTATATTGTAAATTTTTCTTTTGACTTTTGTAACTGTAACTTTGCATTCCAAAAATGCACAAATCTCATCCGGTTTCGCAAAGACATCGCTTTTATAGCCAAAGTATTGAACGTTGCTCTCGTAGAAGTCCAACGCACCGGCCTTCAAAGTGTCGCAATCTCCTAACAGAAATTCTCCTTCTGGCAAAGTGTTGCTTTTCCTTCCTTTGCTGGGAACAACTATTGTCACGGCAATCAGCTTTCCTTCTCCTGTTTTGTTGAGCAAATTCAGACTTTCAGACTCGAAATTCAATTGGTATCCTACATTTTCTCCATAATACAGACTTCCGAGATATTTGCACGAAACAGAATCAGATGTCCTCAAACCATCTGCACGGATTATTGTCCAGACAAAAAGGAGAATTGCTATTACAGTTAATCGTTTCATTTGTCTGTCAGAAGTTTAAGAGCTTCATTCTCCTTTTTTTTCATTTGGCGGAACTCCCTGTCAGTTTTGTCTCCTTGACCTGTGAGATGAAGAATGCCGTGAATCATAACCCTCATCAGTTCATTTTCAAAGGTCACACCATATTCTTTGGCATTTGAGGCAACTGTGTCAACCGAGATGAAGATGTCGCCAGAGAGTTTTTTCTCTTCGCTATAGTCAAAGGTGATAATGTCGGTGAAATATTCATGACCAAGATATTGCCGGTTGACCTCAAAAATACGGGGGTCGCTGCAAAAGATATATGCAATCTCGCCAATCTGACAACCATAACCTTCGGCGACAGACTTAATCCAGTTAGATACAAAACGATGTGCGAATTTAGGCATACGCACATCGTCAACGTTATATGATATCATTTATTGAGGGTGGTTCTATTAATTATGTTTTTAAATTACAAGGCGAATGGTTCATAATTGGACGCTTTTGAATTTATTTTTGCATCTTGCTGCTTGTCAGTCGGTCACAATGCCCGTATTGCTCCCTTCCTCCGCACAGCAATCTGCTAAAAACAAACTTCAAAATCGTCTCAACCTAATTAATAGAACTCACCTTTAAAGATATTTTATGCCTCTTTGAAAACATTATTAACGGAGTCACAGATATACATCTTGCCGGAAAATTGTTCTACAAACTGCATATTGTGGGTAGCCATCAAAACGGCAGTACCTCCCTCGCTGATTGATTGA
>JAGHVI010000117.1 GCA_018064385.1 Candidatus Minthenecus merdequi | reverse complement strand
ATGATGTGGTGGAGACGCTCGTCAACCTCAGCAGGAGTCCAGCTGATGTGCTCAGCGTTCTGAGTCATCTCAAGACCAGAAGTAGCAACACCACCAGCGTTAACTGCCTTACCAGGAGCGAATACGAAGCCCTTCTGGCTCTGGAAGTAGTGGATAGCTTCAGCGCGGCAACCCATGTTAGAGATTTCGCAGCAGTACTTAGTACCGTTCTTAACGAGTTCCTTAGCATCGTCCTCGTTCAACTCGTTCTGGAATGCAGAAGGCAATGCGATATCGCACTTAACAGACCAAGATTTCTTGCCAGCAGTGAACTTAGCAGCACCTGGGAACTTAGTTGCCATATCCTCAACCTTGTTGCGGTTAGAAGCGCGCATTTCAAGCATATAGTCAATCATCTCGTCAGTGATACCACCAGGGATTTCGCAAACACCGTCAGGACCAGAGATTGCAACAACCTTAGCACCGAGTTGTTTAGCCTTAGTAGCAGCACCCCAAGCAACGTTACCGAAGCCAGAGAGAGCAACAGTCTTGCCAGCGAGTTTGTCACCGTTAGTCTCAAGAACGTGGTTAGTGAAATAGAGTGCACCGAAACCAGTAGCCTCAGGACGGAGGATAGAACCACCCCAAGTCATACCTTTACCAGTCAACACACCAGTGTTGTACTCGCGAGCGAGTTTCTTGTACATACCGCAGAGGTAACCAATCTCACGACCACCAACGCCAACGTCACCAGCAGGGACGTCAGTATCAGGACCGATGTTACGCCACAACTCATACATAAATGCCTGGCAGAAGCGCATGATTTCGTCGTTAGACTTTCCAACTGGATCGAAATCAGAACCACCCTTACCACCACCCATAGGGAGAGTAGTCAAAGCGTTTTTGAAAGTCTGCTCGAAACCGAGGAACTTCAACATTGACAAGTTAACAGCCTTGTGGAAACGGAGGCCACCTTTGTATGGGCCAATAGCGCTGTTGAACTGTACACGGTAAGCGAGGTTAACGTTAACCTGACCTTTATCATCTACCCAAACGATACGGAAAGTGTAGATACGGTCTGGCTCAACCATACGCTCAACGATTTTAGCTTTCTCGAACTCTGGGTGTTGGTTGTAAACCTCCTCAATTGAGTTGAGAACTTCCTCAACAGCCTGAAGGAACTCTGCCTCGCCTGGGTGTTTAGCACTCAGGTTAGCCATAATTTCAGATGCTTTCATTGTAAAATGAATTTTTGTTTAATTAAATATAGTGTTAATGTTCACGTTATTATGCCATGTAACCAGGGTATCTGAGACGCCCTAATTTCAGAGTGCAATAATACGGACTTTTTTTGTATTAACCAAGCGTTTTTCGATTTATTTTTCAACTATTTTTTTATAACAGATTTTTGTCATAATATTTTGTCATTTCAAAAAATATGTGTATCTTTGCGAACTTATTACGGCATTATTGCCGAGGTTCACTATATTTTAGACAACAACAAATAAATCACATAGATATATGGCAAATTGCAAACCAAAGACTCGCGTTGAGAGTGACCTCATCGGCGAGAAAAATGTTCCTGCTGACGCACTTTATGGCGTTCAGTCACTCCGTGGCTTTGAAAATTTCAAGATTTCAGGTCGTCGCATGTGCGATTATCCTGATTTTATTCGTGGTATGGCATACACAAAGAAAGGAGCTGCCATTGCTAACCACACACAGGGCAAACTGACAGATGCACAGTTCAAGGCTATCATCCAAGCATGCGATGAGTTGCTTGCTGGAAAACATTATGAGAACTTTCTTTCTGATATGATTCAGGGAGGTGCAGGTACGACCGTCAATATGAACGCAAACGAGGTTATTGCCAACCGTGCTTTGCAGATTATGGGTTTGGAGTTGGGTGACTATAAGAAGTGTTCGCCAAACGACCATATCAATGCTTCGCAGTCAACCAACGATGCTTATCCAACAGCATTTCATTTCGGTCTCTATCTCTCGACTACAAAATTAGTTGAGGCTATTGAGGCTTGTATCAAATCGCTTGAGGCTAAGGCTAAAGAGTTTAAGAACATCGTGAAGATGGGTCGTACACAGTTGCAAGATGGTGTTCCTATGACTTTGGGTCAGACTTTCCAGGCATTCGCCAACGGTTTGAAGGAGCAGGTTAAGAACCTAAAGGCTTGCGCTGAGGATCTTCTTGTAGTAAACATGGGTGCAACGGCCATTGGTACAGGCATCTGCGCTGAGCCAGGCTACAGCAAACTTTGTATTGCTGCTCTCCGTGAGGTTACCGGTTGGAACGTTCGCCTTGCAGCTGACCTTGTTGAGGCAACTTCAGCAACAGACGTTCTAGTTCAGTATTCATCGGCTTTGAAACGTATTGCTTTGAAATCTATAAAGATTTGCAATGACCTCCGACTGATGGGTTCCGGTCCTCGTTGCGGTATTCACGAGCTTCATTTGCCAGAGATGCAGCCAGGTTCGTCAATTATGCCAGGCAAAGTTAACCCTGTTATTCCTGAGGTTATGAACCAACTCTGCTATAAAGTAATTGGTAACGACACTGCTGTTATGCTTGCATCGGAGAATGCACAGCTTGAGTTGAACGTTATGGAGCCAGTAGCAGTTTATTGTATGTTTGAGTCTATCGACCTGTTGACCAACGGTTTCGACACTCTTCGCACTCTTTGTATTGATGGTATAGAAGCAGACAAGAAGAACTGCGAGCGTCAAGTGAAGGGTTCTATCGGTATTGTTACGGCTCTTAATCCAATCATTGGCTACAAGAACTCAACCAAGATTGCAAAAGAGGCTATGGCTACAGGAAAAGGTGTTTATGACCTTGTTCTTGAACATGACATTCTTGACAAGAAAGATCTTGACGAGATTCTGAAACCACAGAATATGATTAAGCCAGTTAAGCTTAATGATCATATCAAACCAAAACGCGAACTTTAATTTTTGAATTTACTTTAGGTGAGTTCTAAAAATTCACCATTAAGAAAGAAATATAAAGACAAGTAACAAATAAACTTTTTGGTGTTTTTGAAGTTTCTTTTGACATCTTGCTGCTTGTCAGTCGGTCACAATGCCCGCATTGCTCCCTTCTTCCGCACAGCAATCTGTTCAAAACAAACTTCAAAAACCCTCAAAATGAATTTATAGAACTCACCTTAAGTATATAGGACTCACCTATATTTTCAAAAATTTAGCCACTTACCTAAAAAAAATCGCTTTTTCACGTCAAAAAATCGTCAAAATTTGGCATATAAGGGTGAGGGTGCAAAACAAGACAGTCGCCACCAAGGCAACGCATCCCGAAAACTAAAAACAAAGAAGCTTCTTAACTATAATTTTTAACCTTAAATCGTTTTACAACTATGGCAATCGCAAAAACCATCTCACTTATCAAGAGCCTCTCAGGCAAACTCAGCAAATCAGACGACCAAGTCTTCTACGTCAAGTACGGCAAGAACTTTGTTTGGTCAAACCGTGGTGTTCACTCGTTCAACGCCGCACAGCTCGCTGCTCAGGCCGTCCTTGCACAAGCTGCCGCTCAGGTCAAAACCATCATGGCTGACAGCACTCAGCTTGCTACCTACGAGGCTGCTTTCAAGGCGCAGTCGAAGTACCTGACCCTCCACGGTTTCATCATGTCTAATGTCATTGCTCAGATGCATTCTGCCCAAGAAGACTAAGTTCTCTACGCAGGGGCTTAACCCAAGCCCCTGCCTTTCAAAAAACGACACATCCCTGTAGGTACTATAAAATCAAAAAAAAATGAAACGGACAATTGAAAAAATTATAATTCACTGCAGCGCAACCCCAGAAGGTGCTGACATCAAAGCCTCGACCATTGCTCAGTGGCACAGAAAACGCGGTTTTCGTACAATCGGATACCACTATGTCATTGACCTTGACGGAACAATCGAAAACGGTCGTCCACTCGAAAAACCCGGTGCACACTGCGAAGGTGTAAACCACTGCTCCATCGGAATCTGCTACATCGGAGGACTGGACTCCAACGGAAATCCAAAAAACACCCTCACACCCGAGCAGAACGACTCGCTGGTCTCACTCATTTCCGTTCTCCGCGAACAATTTCCCGACATCAAAATCTTCGGTCACAACGAACTCAACCAAAACAAGGCATGTCCCTGCTTCAACGTTCAGTCCTGGCTGAAAAACTACTTTTCGTGAAACTATGCTACAATCCATCTCATACATCCTCAATGCCTTGCTTGGCAGCGGTCTGTTCGTCACACTCCTGACAATAAAATCGACTAAAGCAAAGGCCAACGCCAACGCAAAAGCAGTCGAAATCGACAACACCCGCAAACTCCTCGACAACTTCGACTCATTCATTGTCCAACCCCTTAAAACCAAAGTCTATGAACTGCGTCAAACCATTCAAAACCTGCAGCAGGCCATCAAGCAAATTCCTTCTTGTCCTCATGCTGACTCTTGTCCTGTCTCAGACAAGCTTAACCAACTGCACAACACTTCGCCAATCACAAACCCAGACACAAAGCCTCAGCCAAACCAATAGCCATAGCCAAAGCCTCAGCCAAACAAAAAGCCACACCTTTGACACCATCCATATCATTGAGCGCGAAACCCTATGGCTACCGCCCGACTCCCTGGGCTTACAATACCCTCTTAGAACCACGCAAAAACAAATCGGGTCATCCCGTCAGACCAACTCCCAACGGATTGCCGAACATCGTGACACCGTCTATCTATCATCCCAGACTCAAACCCACACCCAAAGCAAAATGCAACCACAACCACTATACCAAAGCCATACCTTTCCCTGGTTAATCATTCTGCTCGTTTTGCTTCTCGCCATCATCATCATCTTTCTTATAAAACACTAAAAGGTGGTTCTATAAATTTACTGTTTAAGTAAATAGATAAAGAAAA
>JAGHVI010000124.1 GCA_018064385.1 Candidatus Minthenecus merdequi | reverse complement strand
GCTTTACACTCCAACAACGTGCATTTTCCTTTGTAACGAAGTATGAAGTCAATCTCCAATCCTCCATCTTTATGAAAATAGTATAGTTTGCGTCCCATTTTACCGAGAATATCACCAAGCAGGTTCTCATAAATGGCACCTTTGTATCCCAACAAATTTCCAGAAAGAATATCTGCCTGCGTGCCGTTTTCCAGCAAGCTTACAAATAAGCCTGTATCAGTCATATAAACCTTGAAACAATCGTCCAAGGCATTACCATCCAGTGGCAACTCTGTGATTTGCAAGTTTCTGCATCGCTGTATTATACCTGCATCTTCCATCCATTGAATTGCAGGTCTGTAATTCTTGGAACGAGCTCCAGTTCTGATTGCCGAGTACATGAATTCCATTGTTCCAATGTCTGTTCTATCTTCCGTTTCATACTCTATTGTTTGTCAGATATTTGACACTTTTCGGGGCGAAAATTCCGCCATTTCTTACACTTTTCGGGGCGAAAATTCCACTATTTCTTACACTTTTCGGGGCGAAAACACATTGTTATCCAGATTTACATTCATCTTAACTTTTGACCCTTTGTCAGTTCACGGAGTCTTTCCGTCAGCAATGACCACGAATATTTCTTCTTCTCCTCAACAATTCCATCATGCAAATCAGCCCCTGACTCGTAAAACTTTAGGATTGCCTCGGCAATAGCTTTAGCCTCTGGATTAACGTTATATCCAACTTTTCCTTCTGGCACAATCTCCGACAGCCCTCCAACGTTCGTCACAATCATTGGTTTCTCGAAATGATATGCCACTTGCGTAACGCCGCTTTGTGTGGCTGTCTTGTAAGGTTGAACCACAATGTCGCAAGCACTGAAAAATCGATTTACTTCTGTGTCAGGAATATACTCGGAGAACAGATGAACTCTATCCATTAGCCCATGCGTTTTGATTATATTCATATATTTGGCACTATCTTCGTAAAATTCACCTGCTACAATCAGATGCACATCCTTAATCCTTTCATCTGACATGGCTTCAAGTAACAGATCCAACCCTTTATATGCCCTGATGAAGCCAAAAAAGAGTACATAACGGTAAGAAGTGTCTAACCTTAATTTCGCAAGAGCCTCCTTGCGTGGCAGCAATTCTCCGTAATGGTCATAGATAGGGTGGGGTGATGCAATCTTCGGTTTTCCTTTGTGGTCAAATTTCTCAATATCCTTTACCACACTCTCGGATAATGCCACAAAACCATCCATTACTTTTACAAAATAGGCAGGAAGAATTCGGTCTATTATCTTCTGCTCGTGCGGTATCATATTGTGTATCAGTCCTATCAATCGTGAGTGATTGTTATTCTTTATCTTCTTTGCAATAGTTCCGAAACATGGTGCCATAAAAGACATCCAATAAGCGAAAATCACTACGTCAGCCTTCAAATCCCTAATCTCGTTTCCCACCGAAATCCAATTCAATGGATTCACCGAATTTATGCGACGACGCACATTCAACCCAACCGGACAGGGGTCTGTGGTGAATTGAGTTTTGCCTGGGAACAAAAAAGATGGATACTGCAACGTGAAAGTATATATCGTCACTTCGTAGCCTTCTGTAATAAACTGTCTGGCAAGGCGTTCGTTAAATGCCGCTATACCACCACGATATGGATTGGCTGGTCCTACAATCACAATATGTTTCATAAAGACGAAAACGAAAATGGTTCGACAAGTTCACCACAAGCTGAAAATGATTCCATTAGACAGTCTCAGTGTGAACTTGACACACCACAGGTTAACGATGACTATTGTTTGTACCCTTCAACACTCATATTGTATGTTATGCCGTAACTCTGTATTTCTGTGTACATATACGCAGTGAATCTCAGAGGTTCTGCATACTCAAAAGCACAATACGTTAAACTTAAACCAAGTCCGGAAGGTGCTGTAAGGTAGTTTGGATTAAGTTCCAATCTGCCATCTTCCTTTATTTGTCCTGTTGTGTTGAAAATCTCAACATCTTGGTCGCTCATTGTGATTGAACCTTTGACGATGACGTTGGTGTCACCATCGGCTCTTATCTCCATACTGCCGCTATATGAGCCAGATGTTGAACTCACTTCTTCATCGTCACACTCGGTTATGTATTCAATGTACAGAGTGTATTTGCCGATGAATTTAGCGTTTGGAGCATCCTCTGATGGTCCAGGAGGAGTTGGTTCGTTGTTGTCGTCATTCTCTTTTGAACACGAAGGAATAATGGCAAGTGCCAAAATAGCCAAAATAAAAAGATACTTTTTCATATTATTACTTTTTTGGTGAGTTCTATAAATTCGCTCAAGTTTGAAATGTTCAGCCTGAAGGCTGTACTATGAGTAACTGAGTACGAAGTGCTCGGTATATCAGCGATATAGTGTGTCTGCCTGAAGGGCAGTACCTTAATTCTTTGGTTGTTAATTGTAGTACTGTCTTCCAGACAATATAGGGTGAATTTATAGAACTCACCTTGTATGTTGTTCGCGGGTCAAGTCGTTAATGGTTTTAACAGGATTGAATGTTCCCAAAGGAACCTGCACAAAAACTGTATTCCAATCGCTCATTGCGCCATTCCACAAACCGGGCAACTCCAACGCTTTCAACGTCCTTCCGTTATGGCTTTTTGACGATATGAAACCTGTTCGAGGGTCTGTGTATCTGTTGAGATTGAAGTGGTTGCCGTTGTAATCCCTAAGTGAACAAACCAAATCGACAGGGTTGAAATGAGTTCCGTTTTTGAACATCTTCACATATTCGTCATTCGATTTGTCTATCTGACTTGACTCAAGAATCTGTAATGATGTTGTTCCGTCTGGGTTTTCTGCCACAAATGGACCACCACCAGGCTCTCCCACATTCGCCACCATTCCGCAAACACGTATTGGGCGGTTTAGTTTGGTCATCAGATACTCTCTTGTCACAGGTTCATCACTGTGGATATGCAGTGTGTTTTCCACAAAATCCGAAATTTCGTTGAGTGGCATAGTTGGATTTTTCTCCATCTGTTCCAAATAACCGAACACTCTCTTCTGCACATTCACCAGTACACCTGCCAGTATCTCTTTCCACCTCACAGTCTCGTCTTTCAGCCTGTCTGGAACTACATTGTCTATGTTTTTTATAAACACAATGTCAGCATCTATGTCGTTAAGGTTTTCAATCAACGCTCCATGACCTGCTGGACGGAAAAGCAACGAACCATCTTCGTTCCTGAATACAGTGTTGTCTGGATTGACTGCTATAGTGTCTGTCGAAGTTTTTTGTTCGGAGAATGTTATATTGTATTTCACATCAAACCTCTCCTCGTATTTAGCGACCACTTCTTTTACCTTTTTTTTGAATAAATCCAAGTGCTCATGCGATACTGTGAAGTGGATATTTGCTTTTCCATTTGCTGTTGCATACATACTTGCTTCAACCAAATGCTCCTCCATTGCTGTCCTTACCTCATTCTCGTATTTATGGAATGGTAGCAACCCTTTTGGCAGATTGGCATATTTATCCAAAAACTGAGTAACTGATATTTTTGGCGTTGATGTTGATTCAAACTCAAATGCCATATTTCCCAATTCTGCGAAAAAGTGTTTCTCAAATTCTGTCTTTGGTTCGTTATAATCTGCATCTCTGAAAGCAAATAGGTCTTTGAACATTCTTGTTGCTGCTCCCGATGCAGGTACAAATTTAACAATCTTATGTTTTCCTTTTTTATAAGAGTGCCAAAGGTCTATCATTGCCAATGTTTCAGCTTCCGTTGGATTGATTATCTCACTGTCTATTTGAGCTGGTTTTATGATTTTCAGAAAGGGAAAGCCTGAGCGAAACAAGTGCTTTTGCTCGCTTATCTGCTCAACAGTCATATTGTGGGCTGTGATTTGGCGAATGTCTTTGTCAGTTAACATATTGTCATTTCGGAATTTAAGTATTTTCTTTGAGTTGTCTTGATTGGCAAGCTTTTTCTCGGGGGCATCCAGCCAATTGGCAAATTTGGTCCACCACTGACGATGCCCAAAATGTGTCGTTGAACTGAAATCTAAGAGAAATTTTATAATTTTTGTCTCCTGTGTTTTTGATGATGTCAGGAAGAAGTATGTTCCCCATATCAACACCATCGAAGATATTATGACCACATAAAGTTGCTGTGTGAAGTCTGCTTCGTATAATTTTACGCTTATCGCCCAGATGACCACTACAAACAAGTCTATAAAAATCTCTGTCAATGTTGTTACAACGTGCGATATGCCCACTTTGACGAAGGCGTGATGGAGGTGCGTTTTGTCCGGGCGGAAAGGACTTCCGCCTTGTATTATCCTCATACTCATCACCCTCAGAGTGTCAAAAATCGGAAGACTAAGTATTGCGAGAGCTAATGCCACAAAGCCTACGCCCTGGAAATCAGGGTTTTTTTCCAGCATATTCTGACCACTGAGCAGGTAAATAGTCAGCCAACACATCAGCATTCCCATCATCATTGTTCCTGCATCGCCTATGAACATCTTGGAACTTTTGCCGAATATATTGTGTAATAAGAACGGAAAAAGAGCACCTGCTGTTGAAATTGACAGTATGGCATTTGCAGTGTCGCCAACTTTTATGAAGGTGATGCTGAAGTAGATGAATATAGTCATACACAGTCCGCTTGACAACCCATTCACTCCGTCAATCATATTGACCGCATTGATGATTCCTACACATGCAAATATCGTCAATGGAACTGCTATATACCACGAAATCAAGTCTATATTCCACAGCCCATGGAACGAATCAATACACATTCCTGAACCAACAATCAGTCCAACGAGAGTGATAACTTCTATGACAAGTCGGGCGATTGGTGAGAGCCCTAAAATGTCGTCCATCGCTCCTATATATAGCATTATTGCCATAGCACAAAGAATTGGCGCAATGCGTGTTATGGTGTCAGGAATGCCTGTATGGCTGATTATTGAAGGGGTCGTGAACACTGCAATTCCCAGCAAAACACCCATCAGCACACCCAGGAAAACGGCAATGCCACCCATCATTGGTACTGGCTCTTTTTGCAGTTTCCGTGCTTCTGGATTGTCCACTAAACCTCGGTCTTTGGCTATCTTGAGTATTCTGAAGTATGCCCAATTGACAGTCATCAAAGCGGTTATGGTGGATACTGTTATTGCATATATGTTAAATGACATTTGCTTCAGTGCTTATTCACTTTTCGTCAATTTCATCAGATATTGTCCATATTGATTTTTAATCATTGGCTCAGCGATTTTTCTCAATTTTTCGGCTGTAATCCATCCATTTCGATAGGCAATCCCCTCAAGACAAGCAATTTTCAAGCCCTGTCTCTTCTCGATTACTTCGACGAACGTTGAGGCTTCGGATAGAGAGTCGTGTGTTCCTGTATCCAACCATGCAAAACCACGTCCTAACGTTTGGACTTTCAACTCCTTGTCGTTCAAAAACTGCTGGTTTACAGTCGTTATCTCGTATTCCCCACGCGCTGAAGGTTTGATGGTTTCTGCTATATGAACGACTTTGTTTGGGTAGAAGTATAAACCTACAACGGCAAAGTTTGATTTTGGCTTTTCTGGCTTTTCTTCTATTGATATGCAGTTGCCGTATTTGTCAAATTCAGCTACTCCGTATCGCTCAGGGTCTTTTACATAGTAGCCAAATATGGTAGCTTTTTTGTTCCTTTCGGCAGTATGAACTGCTTCACGGAGCATTTTTGTGAACCCTGAACCGTAAAAGATGTTGTCACCCAAGACAAGGCAGGCGCAGTCATCGCCAATGAATTTTTTGCCGATAGTGAATGCTTGAGCAAGCCCGTCGGGTGAGGGTTGCTCAGCGTATTGCAGGTTTATTCCATAGTCCGAGCCGTCACCAAGAAGCCTTTTGAACCCAGGCAGGTCGTTGGGTGTGGATATTAGAAGTATGTCCCGTATCCCAGCCAACATCAGCACTGAAATAGGGTAATATACCATCGGTTTGTCATATATTGGCAAAAGCTGTTTGCTTACTCCTTTGGTGATTGGGTATAACCTCGTGCCCGAACCTCCAGCCAAAACGATTCCTTTCATATTACAAGTGAGATTTGGTGGTCGAAGGGACAGGTACGTTGACCCATCTTTTCAAAGTGGGGCAGACGTACCTGTCCCTTCGACCCAAATTGCGCTGCAAAGATAGCAATTATTTCTGACACTACAAAATTTTTCGCAAAAAAAATCAGCCAATTTTAGCAATAACAAGACGTCTGTAGCGACAAACATAAGGGTGGTTCTATTAATTATGTTTTAGGTTACAGACGGTTAAGTTCATAATTGGACGATTTTGAATTTATTTTTGCATCTTGCTGCTTGTCAGTCGGTCACAATGCCCGCATTGCTCCCTTCTTCCGCACAGCAACCTGCTAAAAATAAACTTCAAATCGTCTCAACCTAATTAATAGAACCACCCATAAATCCAACACATTTACCC
>JAGHVI010000021.1 GCA_018064385.1 Candidatus Minthenecus merdequi | reverse complement strand
TGGTTTGGTGTTGGGATTCCAGAGGAGATATGCGTAAATCTTTCCGTTTATGGTACGGTAATAGACGTCACTTTTGCGACTTAGTCTGCCAGAGATTGAGGCGATTGGCATATTGTCGAAGGTATAGTCACGCATATTGATGTTGGTTTGGTTGTAAATGTTTGATAATCATATTCACTATCCGTATGGAGTAGGTAGTGCAAAGGTAAGGAGTTTTTTTGATATATGCAAGGAATTTTGAAAAAATTATTGAGACCACTTAAAAAAGTGAGAAAACGCACTTTGTGATTTGTAATACCTTGATAATCAACTTTTGATTCAGCAACTTTTCGCAAAAAAAGACTTTTTCGAGTGGACTCCTCGTTTGTATTTTTTCTTGCCATAACTGTAGAACATCCCTAATTTCGGTGCAAAGGCAGAAACATTTTCTGACTTGGGCGAATGTTTTTGAAAGTTTTTTGAGAGTTGTTTTCGTAGCCAGATTCTTCGACCATTACTGTAATATTACTCGACCATTGCTCACGATTCTCCACAAATTCTTGTACGATGGTCGAGTAATGGTCGAGTCATCCTCGAAGGAACAAAACAAACCTGGTCTTGAACGTTGTCTATAGAACATAAAAAATGGAGACAGGATTTGCCTCCATTTTTGTGTGATTTGTAATTTACAGTTTTTCTATTTCTTCGGGCGACAAGTCAGTATGTTTTTGTAAATTGACATGCTTGATGATATGTTGTCTTTGTGACTCCTCGTTATTCAGAAAAATTGATAGAATCTCCATTTGCGATTCTGAAAGAAAACATAGTTCCGTTATCAGGATGCGTAATAGCAATATCGCATAAAGCTATTACATCCATACCTATGAGCATGTCTGTGTCAGGCAATGCACCCCCTATGACTTTCAGTTTTGAAATCTCAATCCCATTTGGCAGAATCAAATTTACATAGTATATGAATGCTTCGGCTGAACCATGTGCATGGTAAGTCGTGCATTTTGAAACTGGACACAAACCTAATTTAGCTATAATCTTATTTGATAGCATTGACATGACAGCTCCTGTGTCCCAAAGACAGTTTAGTTCGACTTTGGCAGGGAGAACCGAAGGTGGATTGGCAACATTGTACGGCCTTCTGACATTACCTGACGTTACTATAGCTGGCAATTTGTAAGGACTTGTGATAGTGAAAGATTTGCTTGTCATTGTCAAAATATTGCTCTCGGAGTGTTATAATAAAGCGTGTATGCACTGTCGCCAGGCGTGCACAGTTGGAGCAGAAAATTGCCTAAACCATATTTTTTCTCCGACTGGAAATATGCGTCATCCTCATTGTCGTAAGCCTCTACTGTACAATTGTTTGTGATGACAACGTATTTACCATTATACTTCTCGACCAAGTCTTCCTGATGGTCAAGATAATATTGAAAAAGTTTACCAATCATATTTTTTCTTGTATTAGATACAGATTTGCAAATTTTTTGCAAAGGTACGACATTATTCTGACTTTGACAAATGTTTTTGAAAGATTTTTTTGAGGACTGGTTTTGGAACCGGATTATTCGACCATCACTGCAGTATTACTCGACCATCGCTCGCGATTCTCCACGAATTCTTGTACGATGGTCGAGTAATGGTCGAGTAATCCCCGAAGGAACAGAACAAACCTGGTCTTGAACGTTGTCTATAGAACATAAAAAAAATGGAGGCTGAAATTGCCTCCATTATCGTGTGATATGTGATTTATGGGCAATCAAGGCAGACTTCAAGACCTTGGAATTTCATTCTTGGTCAGGTTGGCGCAAGCGGCAGTCTCTTCAAATCGCGCAAATATCCTAAATTCGGAAATGCGTCACACAAAACCAGTCATACAGACAGGATACATCTCCACAAGCGAATCCCTTTTGAAATCTTTAGTATATAGCATCACCGCATGACTGACCGAATTGCAGTATTTATTGCAAAATGCGTCAATCGAAGAATGTGTATTATATCCTGAGGATTTGACCTCGACAGGCACAAGTTTATTCGTCCTGCTGAGCAAAAAATCTATTTCATAGTAATGACGCTCGTCTTTCTGCCACGTATGGTAGAACAGTTTATTACCTTGCGCATGCAGCATCTGCGCCACCAGATTCTCATAGACATAACCAAGATTAGTTTCAAGTTTATCACTGAGCAGTTTGTTGTATATAATGTTATCAGTGAACTCTTTGTCCAAAAAAGCCATTGTAACGAACAGACCAGTGTCAGCACAATACATCTTGTACCGCTTCAAATCTTTGCACAATTGCATACCGACCATGGGATTGGTACAATTGTGACAGAGCAGAACAGTTCTGCTCTGTTCAAGTTCCGACAACAATTCAGCTATCTTGTCCTCATCCGTCCTTCCTATGACAGCACCAGTCATATATCTCGATATATTCCCATTTAATTGAGCGGGAATATTCTGATACAACATTGCAAGTCGTCCCGTACTGTCTATTTTATTGAAATCCTCAATATAGAGATTGATAATACCCCTTTTAACCGCATCAACGTCTGCAAGATTATTGGTGGTCAAATAGCAGTCAACAGCCTGAGGCATACCACCAACAAGTATATATAATCGTGTCGTACGCATCACCGAACGAAGGGCAGCACCCAAACAGACCTTCTGTTCATAATATTGCCTCAACAAATCGGAAAGTGCATTCTGACCTATTGCCCACAGGAATTCCTCAAAATCCAGCGGATTGAGCAAAATGCGTTCTTCTTCGCTTGGAATGGTAATATCCTTGACATTCTTACGTATGCTGATAAGTGACCCTGTCTCGACATAATCATACCTTCCATCTGCGACGAGATACTTTATTGCTTGTCTCGCTTTTGGACATTTTTGGACTTCATCAAAGACTATTATGGACTTACGCTCAATCAGTTTCACACCAAATTCAGTCTGAAGAGTAAGAAACAGATAGTTGAGGTTGCTAATATCATCAAACAAATGCAGTATCCGGTCTGAGACCTGATTGAAGTCAATTATCAGATACGATTCGTATTCGTTCTCGGCAAATTGTCTGACCAAAGTGGTTTTTCCAACACGTCTTGCACCTTCGACAAGCAATGCTGTCTTGCCACTTTTTTCTCTCTTCCAAGAGAGCATCCTGTCATACAACTTTCTTCTGAAAATAATGTTCATAAGTAGTAGTATTGTTTGCGGCTGCAAAGGTACAACTATTTTCTTGAATAACAAAGGATTTTGCAAATAATTTTCATTTCCCTGAATTTCAGAACGGCATTTTATGTCATTTCCCCGTATTTCAAAACGCTATTTTATGTCATTTCCCCAAATTTCTAAACGCCATTTTATGTCATTTTCGACGTAATGGACATTTGTGGTGATAAAAGTGCATATAACAAATTGAAATTATTATCTTTGCATCCAAAAAATTGAAGGATGCATAAGAAGTAAGCATTCGATAAAATACATATTGTAGCAGTTGTAGTATAGTTGTAACTTTGCAGTCGCAATTTTGCATTAACTATAACTACTATTATTATGACAAAAG
>JAGHVI010000144.1 GCA_018064385.1 Candidatus Minthenecus merdequi | reverse complement strand
GTGTTTATCCACTCGTGAGCCTCCTCACAAAGTACATCAGCCTCGACTTCGGAGGAAACAACTCCAAAGTTCTTTACTTCCTTGAAGCTTCCCTTGCTCTTATCGACGACAACAACACTGATTGTCCCTGTCATATTCTTTTTCTTGCGTACAAACATAGGTGCAAAGGTACGAAAAAAGTCTGAGTCACCCAAATCACCCAAAATATTTTTTCAACCATCTGACAATCAAATGTGTTTGTTGACAAAATTGACCATCACAGAAAAATTCCCGAAGTCAGGAAAAAAACCGTTTTTCTCCTTGCTGTTTCAAAATAATATTGTACCTTTGCAGCCGCAAAAAAACAAAACAGAATAATTATGAAGAAACTTTCTATTATCGTCTTTGCTTTGCTGGCAATGGTTGGTTGCAGCAAGAAGGCTGAACAGCAAAACCTGATGAAATACCGTCCTCTTGGTGTCACTGGTATTGAGGTTTCCGAAATAGGTATAGGCTGTGGGGCTTTCGAGAAATTCGACACTGCCCAGGCTCGTGAATATATGTCGCTCGCAATGGATAGTGGAGTGAACTACATCGACATCTATGATGCAAACCCTACCGTCCGTACAAACATTGGCTATGCCCTTCGCGGACGCAGGGACCGTATGAATATCCAGGGACATATTGGTGTCATCTGGAAGGATGGCCAGTACAGCAAGACTCGTGACGTCGAGGAGTCTCGTCTGGGTTTCGAGGACTTGCTCGCACGTCTTGAGACTGACCACATTGAGGTCGGAATGATTCATATCACTGATTCTTGGGAACAGTGGGAGGAAATTCAAGGCTCTGAATATCTTGAGTATGTAAAGCAACTGAAAGCCGAAGGCAAAATCAAACATATCGGTCTCTCGTCTCACAATGCTGAGGTGGCTCTTGCTGCTGTCAAGTCCGGTCTGGTCGAGGTGCTGATGTTTTCTCTGAATCCTGCTTTCGACAGACTGCCTTCAGGCGTGAATCCTTGGGATGCAGATTTTGCCAGCAAGTCGATGGAGGGCGTTGACCCTGTCCGCATAGAACTCTATGACTATTGCACTACGCACAATATCGCTATCGTGAATATGAAGTCGTTTGCCGGCGGACGATTGCTGGACGCTACAAAATCGCCTCTTGGTGTTGCACTTACACCAGTTCAGTGTCTTGCTTACGTGTTGGCAAAACCATGTGTTGCTTGTGCTCTCACTGGTGCAAACACTTGCGAGGAGTTGCAGCAGGCTCTTGATTATGTAACTGCAACTGACGATGATAAGAATTATTCGAAGGTACTCGACCGTCATGACGGACAGAAGGCAGAGCAGTGCAACTATTGCGGCCATTGCGCACCTTGCAAGGCAAAGATTGATATAGCCGAAGTTAACCGCCTTCTTGATGAGTACGAGGCACAGGGTTGCGAGGGTGTAAGCCCTGAACTTCAGGCACGTTATGATGTCCTTGAACATAAAGCATCTGAGTGTCAGAAGTGTGGCGAGTGCGTGGGGCGTTGTCCGTTCAGTGTCAACATAATTGAGCGAATGGCAAAGGCTGCCGCGGTCTTCGAGCATAAGTGATTGCAGATATGCGATATAGCCTAAATTATTTTTAAAAATGAAAAAGTATTTTGTAATTCTGACATTAATTGTCGTTGCTGCCTGCTCTTGCAGAAAAGAGGATGTTCAAAATCCTCGGAACGAGAAAACTATTGATTACGATGAGTTGACAACGAGGTCGATAAACAGTTTTCTCGATTTTGCAAAAACACCAAGACCATGTCTGAGCCTCGACAAGGCAAGGGCTTATCTTCAGAATTGGTGCCAGAGCAATGGTTTTTTGTTCAACCGTGACGATTATGGTAACGTGTGGTTTGATGTGCCTGCGTCAAGTGGCTGCGAATCTTTTCCAAAAATCATATTGCAATGCCACATGGATATGATATGTGCTTGTGAACCAGGACTGAACCCTGATTACAATACCGAAGTAGGCATTCCGTTGTGGGAAGGAACTTTGCTGAAGGGTTCACGAATCAATCTCGGTTCGGATGATGGAATAGGTGTTGGTATTGCATTGACCATAGCTACGTCAAACGTCCCACACGGACCGTTGCGCATATTGGTTACTGCCGACGAGGACTGCGGTATGCTTGGCGCAATGAATCTTCCTGCCGAAGTTCTTGATTCTCGTTACCTTATCAATCTTGACCAAGAAGAGATAGGAATCATCAACAATGGTTGCGGTGGAGGTGTGCGCATTGGCTATGCCGGCGATTTCGACAGAGTATCAGCAGGAGATGGCGAGACTAAAATAGAGATAAACATTGACGGACTCAAGGGCGGTCATAGTGGCGAAGATATAGGAAAAGGCCGTCTGAGTGCTGCAACAGTACTGAATAGTCTTGTGGATTCTCTTGTCTTGCCTTACAGCGGCAAAATAATTTCAATAAAGTGCGGAACGGCACTTGGTGCTATCGCTACAAATTGTTCACTATCGTTTTCTGTTGAAAGTGGTTATGTTGAGACGATAAAAAGCACTTTTGCAGCATTGATTGATGAGTATAAAGAGGAATTTCCGCACGAAACAATTACTCATTCTCTTTTCGATAAATCAGTTGGCAATGATGATTATCTCATGGAAGTGGCTGGAAGTACAACCTTGAGTAACCTTTTTGATGCCATACCTATGGGTGCGTTTGAATATTCTGAGGAGTTGGCTGATCATGTATCAAAGTCAAACAACATCGGTATTGTAGAAGTCAACGAAGGTCATTTGGATTTTCAGATATTTGCACGCTCGGATTACAATGAATGGCTGGCTGAAATGAAAGTTTATTACCAAGAGGTTGCAGCACAATATTCCTTGGATTTCGAGGTTCAGAGTGAATCTCCAGCATGGTTCCCTAAAGAGGATAACCCTTTAGAATACTTTACATTGGTATATTACGACCAATATGTGCCAGGTGCTTTTGCCCAACCATGTATGGGAACGTTGGAACCTGCATTCTTCTACCAGAAAAAGCCTGATTTGCAAATGATAAGCATCGGACCGGACTTGACCGAGGTTCACACTATAAACGAAGCACTCCATACCGAAACTCTGAAGCCGTTGCTACAGACTCTGGTTCAGGTCCTTATGAATGCCGACAAGATAGAAAAATAACTGCATTGTACCTTTGTCTTCAAACAATCAAACTATTATGCGACAGAATCCAAATTTCAATCAATACGACAGTTACACGGTCTGGGAAGAGGATACGCTCTTGGAGTGGCTGATGAAGAACGTCAAGGGCAGCAAGACCAGAGTAAAGGCTGTTCTTTCGGGTCATGGTGTGGCTCAATGAACGTGAAACAACTTAGTTCGACTTTCCTCTGCATTGAGGTAAGACTAATTGTTTGGGGATTGGTGCAGTTCAATCATAAATTCGTCGTAGATGTAGGTGTCGCTCATTGTCTGAAGACCATAGCGTGGGTCAACAAGCATATTATATACATTGCTTTTGTAGAATAGGTCAAGCGCTTTTTCGCTGCTTATTTGCATACCATCTGCTATCATTATTATGATTCTGGCTATTTTTCGCCACAATACGTTGTTTCTCATAGTTTTATATCCTGAGGGTTGACGATTCCAGTGCCTACGAAACGCAGGTACTTATCAATGATTTCTTGATTGCGAAAGCAAACCTGGTTGTTTGGTTTCTTATATTTCAGTTGATCGAGGGCTTGCCCTGCCGTGATGCGACCATTCTCATAATCTTCCACAGTGTCAATGACTTGGTCGTTTGCTACACCACCCTCAACAATGTCGTAGTTCGTATTATCCTTCCCTTGACGACAAGCCACTACAAATTCCAGCCACTCTATATTATATGCAGGAAAATTCTTATATACGTACTTGCCATTCAGCATTTCAGTTTCATTAAATTCATAGACGCTTACGAAGCTTTGCGCATTTTTAGCCTTACGGCTTGCCACAAGAAATGCCCATTTTTGCGCCTGACTTTTAATTCGTGTCGCATAAAATCCTCTGCCAAAATCCAAATTCCTGCGTCCTGCATGTGATTGAGGGGTTGTCACAGCAATGCTTGAACCGTGATAAAGTTCCATGTTATTGATTGTTTATTTGTTGCCGTTTTCCCAATTGACGAGAGTTTCGACAATGTCATCAGCCACATACTCAAGGCTTTGCGTGTGCAGCATTTCGTATTGACATATTAATCGCTGGTGTATGAGGTCTTGCTGTTGCAACCGTGTTTCCATCTCTTTGCCACTTATTTTTAATTTGGCTGCACCGCTTTCTATTGCCATTACTGCAAAATGAATCTTTCGGTATGTGTCGTTGTCGTTCTTATCCATATTTTTTTATGTGGGTTTTGGCAAAATGTATCAATGTTTTTGGGAATAACAGATTATAATTGTCTTTTTTATGGTGCAAAGATACGGATTTTTTGGGAATCAGACAAGGTTTTTAGGAATTTATTTTTTAAGGGAAGTGTTTTTAGGAATTTTTGAGAGTTTTTTACAATTGCAGGCGTTTCTTCGATTTAAGGTAGGTTCTTTTTATTCGTTTCCATCATCTCAACCAGCAGAACCCATTATCCGATTTGAGTAATGCGAGACCTTTGCAGTCTCTGTTTGGAATTTGTGTGCAAAGATACAACTTTTTTCTGACTTGACAATGGCTTTCCCACTCGAAACGTTATACAACCTGTTTTTTTAGAAAAACTCTTGCATATATCAAAAAAACTCCTTACCTTTGCACAACCTACTCCATACGGACAGTGA